>JBQTHW010000161.1:0-8042 GCA_052389495.1 Methanobacteriota archaeon
GAGAACATCGCCAGGGCGATCGCCATGGGCAGCATCGCCATGAAATCCGTCGCGCCGAACTGCGCCTTGAGGGGCCTCGTGAACACGCTCCACGCGTACGCGGTTCCGAGCATCGCGTTCAGCAGGAGTCCGAGGACGAGGTAGAGCCCGCGAGGTCTCGAGGTCACGTCTCAACGTCGCGGGGCGCCGGGCATAGAGATGGCGAACATACGCGTACCGATTGTAGCGAGAGAATATCCCTGCGGCCGCGGGACCCGGATCGGTTCGCTCCACGTCCCGTAGAGTCGGTACGTGCGTCCCCCGCACGCTCCGACGCGAGATGTCGCCGAGCGTACGGCGACGGCTCGACGTTCGCCTATATATCCCGTATTTGCTTTCCATGTTGAGACCTTATGCGTCGAGGTCGGCTCCGCGACGTATGACGCCCTGAGGGACGAGCATGGTCGTTTCGAGTGCCACGATCGACAGCCTGCTCAAGGAGAAGGAGCAATACCCTCCGTCGGAGGACTTCCGTCGGCACGCGATCGTCCATGACGACCGCTTCACCTCGTTCGGCGCGAAGGACCCGGACGGTTTCTGGGCGGAGCGGGCGAAGGAGCTCGAGTGGATTCGGCCCTGGAACAAGGTCCTCGAATGGAACCCTCCCTTCGCGAACTGGTTCGTCGGTGGGACGATTAACGTCTCTACGAACTGTCTCGACCGGCACGTCCGCACGTTCCGGAGGAACAAGGCCGCGATCGTCTGGGAGGGGGAGCCCGGGGACCGTCGCACGTACACGTACCACGAGCTGTGGCGCGAGGTGAACCGATTCGCGAACGTCCTGAAGGGCCTCGGCGTGGGGAAGGGCGACCGCGTGACGATCTACCTCCCGATGATCCCGCAGCTCCCGATCGCGATGCTCGCGTGCGCACGGATCGGCGCGGTCCACAGCGTGATCTTCGGCGGCTTCAGCGCGAAGGCGATCCACGACCGCATGGAGGATGCGGACTCCCACGTCCTCGTCACGGCGGACGGGAGCTACCGGCGGGGAGCCGTCGTTCCCCTCAAGAAGACCGCCGACGAGGCGATCGCGGACCTGCCGATCGTTCGCCACGTCGTCGTGTTCCAGCGCACGAAGGAGCCCGTCCCGATGCAGGAAGGCCGCGACGTGTGGTGGCACGAGGCCACGGCGCGCGCGGAGGCGACGTGCGAGCCGGAGGCGATGGGCGCGACGGACCCCCTCTTCCTCCTGTACACGTCGGGCACGACGGGCAAGCCGAAAGGCATCCAGCACTCGACGGGGGGATACCTTGTCGGGGTCACGGCCACGATGAAGTACATCTTCGATTTGAAGGAGGACGACCTGTTCTGGTGCACCGCGGACATCGGCTGGGTGACGGGCCACTCGTACATCGTCTACGGTCCTCTCGCGAACGGCGCGACGGCCTTCATGTACGAGGGCGCGCCGGACTGGCCGAGGCAGGACCGCTGGTGGTCCCTCGTCGAGGAGTACGACGTCACGGTCCTGTACACCGCGCCGACCGCGATCCGCGCGTTCATGCGATGGGGCGACGCGTGGCCGATGAAGCACGACCTGTCGTCCCTGCGGCTCCTCGGGACCGTCGGGGAGCCGATCAACCCGGAGGCGTGGCGGTGGTACCATCGCACGATCGGCGGAGGCCGCTGCCCCGTCGTGGATACGTGGTGGCAGACGGAGACCGGGATGATCCTGATCACGCCTCTCCCGGGTGTCACGACGACGAAGCCCGGTTCGGCCACGTATCCGTTCCCCGGAGTCTTCGCGGAGGTCGTGGACGAGCGAGGGCAGCCGGTACCCGTGAACCGCGGCGGCTACCTCGTCATCACGCGGCCGTGGCCCGCGATGCTCCAGACCCTGTACAAGGAGCCGGAGCGGTACAAGGAGGTCTACTGGTCCCAGGTCCCCGGGAAGTACTTCACGGGCGACGGCGCCCGAGTGGACGAAGACGGGTGCTTCTGGCTCATGGGCCGGATCGACGACGTGATCAACATCGCCGGGCACCGGATCGGCACGATGGAGGTCGAGTCCGCCTTGGTGAGCCATCCGATGGTCGCCGAGGCCGCCGTCGTCGGCCGGCCGCATCCATTGAAGGGACAATCCCTTGTCGCGTACGTCGTGCTCCGGAGCGGACAGGTGCGATCCGACGCGCTGAAGCAGGAGCTCCGCCGGCATGTGCGGACGGAGATCGGCGCGATCGCCTCGATCGATGACCTGTTCATCACGGACAAGCTGCCGAAGACCCGCAGCGGCAAGATCATGCGACGCGTGATCCGCTCCCTCGTGTCCGGCCAGGAAATCGGCGACACGACGACTCTCGAGGACCCCGGGGCCGTCGAGGAAGTCCGCCGTTGGCTCGAGGCGATCGAGTTCCGTGCGAAATGAACCCGGGTTAGCGCCGGTACGTGAGCACGCGACCCCAGAGGCTCTTCGTGCCCCAGATCCCCCGTCGCAGGGTCTCGAGCTGGACGATCTGGCTGTGGTCCACGAACAGGTTCACCTCGGGCCCGTAGTTCTTGACGTACCATGTGAAGACGGGCGGGTCCGCGGCCTCGAACATGACCTTCTCGAGCCCGAGGGCGTTGATGATCTTCGACACGACGTCCGTGCGCCACGCCTTGACGTTCTCCGTGATCCCTTCGGATTCGATCATGATGAGGTACGCGCCGGCGTCCAGGCAGCGTCTCGCCTGGGACACGGCCCACTCCGGGTCCCGCGTGCCCTCCGCGGCGAGTTCCTCCGCGCTCGTCGCCCCGCCCGCGCCGAACTGGATGCCTACTTCCGGCTTCGGCCGGAGGCCTGCCTCCTTGACCTCCTTCACGAGGGTCACGAGGTCCTCCGCGGGGATCGTGATGAACCCCGTCGAGATCTCGAGGATGTCGAAGCCCACGCTCTTGCACTCCTCGATGTAGCGGTCGACGGTCTCCGTCCCCTGCGTGAGCACGTACTCGATGAAGCCGCCCGTCGAGACGAGGACGTCGTACCGGTGCGCGAGCTCGACGAGGCCGAGGAGCGCCTTGCGCGGCATGAGGGAGAACGAGCCGGCGGCGAACTTGAGCGAATCGACGTACTCGCCCATCGTCTCGAGGACGTCCTCGAGGTATCGGGGGCCCATCGGCGTGTAGTACGGCCCACGGATCTCCGTGAGCCCCTTTGTCCGCGGCTTCCCGGTCCGCTCGTTCATTCGCACGAAGTCGAAGGCACGCGCACGCGTCGCTTTCTCTTTCATGTCCGTCTTCTCTCCTTGGGTGTCGGGATCTTGCCGAGCAGGTCCGTGAGTTCTGCCACCTCGATCTTCTCGAGCGAACGGACGGATCCGAGGATCTCCTTCTGCAGGCTCTCTCCGACGGACGCTCCGGCGAGCATATGGAACTTTCGTGCGACCGCGTCCCAGCCCATCGGCCGCGTCGTGAAGCCCTCGTAGTCCCGCTTCTCCTTCTCGAGGGTCCTGCCGTCCTTCAGGCGGATCCGCAGGAGCGTCGGCATCTCGTCGGGAAAGCGGTCGGAATAGTCCTGGCGTGGGCGGATGCGGATTCGGCGGAGCAGATCCTGCACGTCGTCGCGCCCGATTCGCGAGGGGAGGTACTGGTCGGGCATCACGGTCCCGTCGAGGAGGGCGACCGCGAGCATGTACGGGAGGCTGTGGTCCGCCTCCTCCTTCGTGCGCACGACGACCTTGGAGCCTTCCTCCCCGCCGCCGATGATGTGGTACGCCACATCGAAGATCTCGACCTCGATGCGCTCCACGTCCTTCGCCGAGATGCCGGAGTCGTCGCTCAGCTCGAGGAGTCCCTCGATCGACGACTGGGCGTGGACCTCCGCGTTGTACTTCTTCAGGATCGTCCGGGTGACGCGCTCGAGGTCCTCCCGCGTCCAGTCGATCTCGAACGGCCCCGCCACGGAATCCATGAATCCCTTGTTCCCCTCGAAGACCTCCAGCGGGCCCGTGATCCCGCGCATCGCGAGGAACGCCGCGTGGGTCCCGCCGAAGGCCGTGTTCGGCGCCGCGAGCCCCTTCCAGTGCGACAGGGCGCCCGTCCGCGTCACGCGGAGCGCGTTGAACGCGGTCCCGCTGATCGCGATCGCGTTCGCCGTCCTCCGAGAGTCGAGACCCAGGGCCTTCGACACGCCCGCCGCGACGCCGTACGCGCCCTGGGTCGTGTGGTCGAAGCCCCGCTTCCTCACGGGCGCGACGTCGCTCAGTCGACACTGGACTTGGTACGCGACCGCGAGGGATGCCAGGAGAGACTTCCCGTCCCTGCCCGCGTACTCCGCGGCGGCGAGGACGGCCCCGAGGCTGTCGCTCGGATGGCACGTCTCCCCCTTCGCGAGGTAGCTGTCGTTGAAATCGAGGTAGCGGACGAGGGCCGCGTTGTACAGCGCGGCCCGGTCCGGCGCGGTCTTGCCGCCGCCGATCGACGTGCATCGAGGGGATCCGCCGAAATCCTTCAGGTGGGCTCGGAGCATGCGGATCGGCTCGCCCCCCAGGGCGCCGAGGGCGCAGCCGAGCGAGTCCGCAATGCGAATCTTGAGGGCCTCCACCGCGGCCTCCGAGAGGTCCTTGAACGAACCGCCTACGACGAATTCGGCGAGCGCCTCGACGAGGGTCATGGACCGCCCGCTGCATCGCTCGGGAAGATATCAACTTCACACCGAACCGAGGCCGGGGGAACCATCCCGTCTCACCCCGGAAGAGTCCTCAGGAGCGAGTTCAGCACGGCCGCGGCCGCGAATCCGGCGCCCAGCGCAATCGTGGCGGGCACATGGTGCCCGTGCCGGTGGCTCTCGGGGACCATCTGGAAGCCGACGACGGCAAGCATCGCGCCGACGGCGAAGGCCGACGCGGCGCCGAGGCCCGCCGGGTCGACGCTGACCCAGAGGAGGGCGAGGACACCCGCGACCGGTTCCACGAGTCCGCTGACGGTGCAGTACGCCAGGGCCGCTCCGCGCCGCCGCGTCTCCGCGAACACCGCGAGGGACACGAGGAGCCCCTCGGGGACGTTCTGTAGGGCCATCGCGAGGGCGATTGCGTGGCCCGACGCCGTCACGCCGCCGGCGTATCCGAGGCCCGTCGCGAGGCCTTCCGGGGCGTTGTGGATCCCGAGGGCCAGGAAGAGGAGGAACGCGGTGCCCGGGTTCACGCGGGCCGAGGCCCGCACGAACGGCATCGGCAGGGGCATGCGACGGACGAGCCGGACGAGGGCGAGGATCGTCAGGGCCCCGCTCGCGACCCCGAGGACGATCCCGGTTCCGGTGCCGCCGGGCCCCGCGCTCTGCGGCAGCAAGTCCAGGAGTGCGACCCCGAGCATGATTCCCGCCGCGAATCCGAGGATCGTGTCGTGCGTCCGGTGTCCGAGGCTTCCCACCGCGAGGACCGGCAGCCAGCCGAGCGTCGTCGCAAGCCCGACGGAGGCCATCAGGACGAAGACCACGGGCTCGGACACGGCACCGGCAGCCCGCCGGGGTCCTTGAGGAGAGACTACATTCCCGTATGTACGGCGCGCGCGTGCGGCGCACCGCGCGGGCACCCGGTGCGTTCCAAAAGCTTATTGCGGTCTCGGATTTCCGGACCGATGTGGAACGGACCACCTTCGACGTCGTCGTGGTCGGCGGTGGCGCCGCGGGCCTCCGGGCGGCGATCGCGGCGGTCGAGGCGGACCCCGGCATCCGCGTAGGGATCGTGTCGAAGGTGTACCCGATGCGGTCCCACACCGTGTCCGCGGAGGGCGGCACGGCGGCGGTCCTGAAGGACTACGACAACTTCGACCTCCACTGCTTCGATACGATCAAGGGGTCGGACTACCTCGCGGACCAGGATGCGGTCGAGTTCTTCGTGAAGCGTTGCCCGGACGAGGTGATCCGGCTCGAGCACTGGGGCTGTCCGTGGTCCCGCGACCCGGACGGCCGGATCGCCCAGCGGGCGTTCGGCGGCATGTCCGTGAAGCGGACCGTCTTCGCGGCGGACAAGGTGGGTTTCCACATCCTGCACACGCTCTTCCAGACGACGATGAAGTACGACCGGATCGAGCGTCTCGACGAGTCGTTCGTGACCTCGCTGATCGCGGAGGGGAACGCGGTCGCCGGCGTGGTCGCGATGGACCTGAAGCGGGGCGAGCTCGCACGGATCGGCGCGAAGGCCGTCGTCCTCGCCACGGGCGGGTGCGGCCGCGTCTACGAGTTCACGACGAACGGCTTCATCAAGACGGGGGACGGCATGGCCCTCGCGTACCGCGCGGGCGTCGCCCTGAAGGACATGGAGTTCGTGCAGTTCCACCCGACCGCCCTTCCGGGGACGGGGATCCTGATCACGGAGGCCGCTCGAGGCGAGGGCGGCTACCTGGTCAACAGGGACGGCGATCGGTTCCTCAAGCGCTACGTCCCGCAGAAGATGGAGCTCGGACCACGGGACATCCTTTCGCGGTCGATCATGTCGGAGATCCGCGAGGGCCGGACCTTCAAGGGTCCCTACGGGGACTACGTCGGCTTGGACCTGAGGCATCTCGGCGAGGAGACGATCGACAGGAAGCTCCCGATGGTCCGTGAGCTCGTGGAGAAGTACGTCGGAATCGACCCGGTCCACGAGCTCATCCCCGTGCGTCCGGGGCAGCACTACATGATGGGCGGCGTGGCCACGAACGCGAAGGGCGAGACGTCCGTTGCAGGCCTCTTCGCGGTCGGCGAGGCGGCGTGCGTCTCGATCAACGGGGCGAACCGGCTCGGGTCGAACTCCTTGAGCGAGTGCCTCGTGTTCGGCGCCTCCACGGGCGAGGCCGCGGCCGCGTACGCCCGGACGAAGCGATGGCCGACGGGCGGACCCGCGCGGGAGGCCCTCGCGGCGGAGGAGCGGCGGATCTTCGACGGACTCCTCGGGAAGGAAGGCGGCTCCGAGACGGTCGCCGGCCTGCGCGTCGAGATGCAGCAGCTCATGGAGCGGCGCGTCGGAATCTACCGCGACGAGGCGGGCCTCCGGGACGCCACGGCGATGCTCGGAACGCTTCGGTCGCGCTTCGCGGACGTCCGCGTCGGCGACAAGGACCGGGTCTTCAACACGGAGCTCACCGCCGTCCTCGAGCTCGACTTCATGCTCGATGTCGCGACGACGATCGCGCACGCCGCGCTCGCGCGCCAGGAGAGCCGTGGGGCCCACAGCCGGACGGACTTCCCGGATCGGGACGACGGGCGGTTTCTCACGCACTCCCTCGCGTCACGCACCGAGGGCGTGCCTCGCATCGGCTTCGCGCCCGTGACGATCACCCGATGGCAGCCTGCGGCGAGGGTGTACTGACATGCGCGCGAAGGACGTCGTGTTCCGCGTGAAGCGATACCGACCCGAGCGCGACGATGCGCCGCACTACCAGGACTACCGCATCCCGTACACGGACGACATGGTCGTCCTCGACGGGCTGAACCACATCAAGGACAAGATCGACCCCACCCTGACCTTCCGGTGGTCGTGCCGGATGGGGATCTGCGGCTCCTGCGGCGCGGCGATTAACGGAACGCCCCGCCTGACGTGCGGGACGTTCATCAAGGACGTCCGGGGCCGCACGGTCGTCGTGGACCCGATGCCGAACTTCCCGATCCTCAAGGACCTCGTCGTCGACTTCGACGACTTCCTCGGGAAGCTCCTCGAGGTCCGGCCGTTCATCGATCGGGAGACGGAGAAACCCCTCGCGGAGGGGGAATTCATCCAGTTCCCGGAGGACATCGAGGCGTACCGGCAGCAGAGCATGTGCATCAACTGCATGCTGTGCTACGCCGCGTGCCCCGTGTTCGGCGCGAGCGAGCACTTCATCGGTCCCGCGGCCTCGGCCATCGCGTATCGCTACATCCGCGATTCCCGGGACGAGGGCGCGGACACGCGGCTCGACGTTCTGTCGACGAAGACGGGAATCTGGGAGTGCACGTTTGTCGGGGAGTGCTCCGTCGTCTGCCCGAAGAACGTGGACCCCGCGGGCGCGATCCAGAACCTGAAGGTCCTCGCCTCGATCCGGCACATGCGTCAGCTCCTCATCCCGAAGTCGGC
>JBQTHW010000162.1:0-5764 GCA_052389495.1 Methanobacteriota archaeon
TCGCAGCGATCGCCGTGACGGCCTTCGCCGTCGCCGCGCTTGCGATGCCGGCCGTGGGGATTGCCGGGCGCCGGCCCGGCAAGTAAGGATCGCAACGTACTCCACGACCAGAACCGCGATTCGTCGCAATCATCGATCTCCTCGGGACACGCGATCCTGCCGGTCGGTGTCGGTCCGCCGACACATCCGGTGGGCGTGCGTCCCACAGTGAGGCGCACAGCCGCTTCACGCTGCGGACCGGTCGCACTTTCCATTCTCCTCTGTCGACCTCGCCGATCGCGGCATCTCCTCCGAGGATCCCGGCTCGGCCCCGACCGTCGACGCGTGTCGGGTCCTCCAATTATCACGGCGCGAGAATCATCCTTGTTAGTGAGACCTGCTCGAGACACTTCATCTACCTCAGGGCCTCATCGGTTCCATTACCATGAAGACCCTGAACCGTGTGGGCACGTGGATCCTGACGCACCCCCGCCTGGTGGCGGCGCTCGCGGTGACGGCGTTCGCCGTCGGGGCGTTCGCCGTGATGCCTGCCATGGGCATCGCCGGACGGCGGCCGGGCAAGTAAGGATCGACACGAGCTCCACGATCGGAACCGCGATTCGTCGCGATCATCGATCGCCTCGGGACACGCTGTCCTCCCCTGCAGCCCGCCGCCGGCGAACCCGCGAGGGACGATCCCTCCCGTTCGACGCGGTCGGCGTTGCGTGCGGAGAGGCTTCGTGAGAATCAGGCCCGCTAATGAGAAAGTGCCGGAACCCTTCATCTACTCCACAACTTCTATCTTCGACTTGCCATGAAGACCCTGAACCGCGTGGGCACGTGGATCCTCACGCACCCGCGCTTGGTCGCCGCGCTCGCGGTGACGGCGTTCGCCGTCGCGGCGTTCGCCGTGATGCCCGCCGTGGGCATCGCCGGCCGACGGCCGTGCCGCTAGGGATTCGCAGCCCACCAGTCATCCGATGACGTCGGCGACGCGGCCGTGCCTGGTAGCCGGCGAGCTCGTGCGATGGCCCGCTGCAGACCCCAGGGGGCCCGACCCGCCGAGCTTCGGGAAGACGCGCTTCGACCTCAGTTCCGACCTCGGCGGTCGGCCGTCGCGGACCGCGGGTCTTCGGCACCTGTCCCACGCATGAGGCCGCCTTTTCTCTGCTTGCCCGCGTGCGGCCCGAGACCCCGCCGGAGGTAGCGCGGGAGGAAGACGCCCGTCGAACCGGCGGCGAGGAGGACGAGGAGCGACACCTCAAGGGACCGCCAACTGTTCTCGGACGCCCCGCGCCGCGAATCCGTCGAGCCCCACGACTCGCAGCAGCCTTCCTCGTTCGGCGACAGGGTGAGCCCGATCAGCCCGAACCAGGGGATCTCGCCGCGGGCCTTTCCGACCACCTCGGAGAGCGGCACGATCCACAGGTCGAACTTCGTCGCCGGATACGTGAACACGTTGTTGTCGCCCATCGTCAGGAGCCCGGCGCCGCTGATTCGGACCTGGATGCGCCACATCGAGAAGTCGATGACCTGATCCCGCGTCCAGCCCGCGCCGCGCAGCACGAACCGTGTCAGCCCGAACGGCTCGTCCGTCGGCGTGCCGGTGGCGTTGCCCGTCGCGTTCCACGCATCCCACTCCGAATCCGAGAGGAGGTTCAGCTCGGGGACGTCGTAGCAGGCGGCGCACGCCGTCACGTTCCACGTGACGAGCATCAGGGCGCGGTGGACGACGCGCGACCCTTCCGGATCCTCGAGGTCCCGAATGACGACGACGTCGCCGTAGTCACCGTACGTCGAGTATCCCGTCGCGCGGCCCTGGACATACGTCACGAGGTCCGCCGGGGAGGTGACCGCCTGCACGAGCACGACGTCGCCGACGTCCATCGCGCCGAGCGAGCTCGAGGCGTTCCCGTGCTGCATGCTGTTGCCGGCGATCACGACAAGGGGCGGCCACGTCCGCGCGTACACGAACAGGCTCAGGAAGAGGAGGCCCAGGATCGCGAACGCCACGGCGAGGGATCGCGCGAGGCGCCGCCATTGCGCCCGGACGTGAGCCGGGACCGGCGAGTCGTCGGCCACGGGAGGTGCATCCTTGGATTCGACTATTCATAGGTCACGCGGTGAGAATCAAAAGGCCGGCGAACCCTCGCCGGCGGACGACAAGCTTATCACCGCCGCGGGTGCCTCCCATCTCCGATGGGCAGGGGCGTCCGTCGCCCGATCCTCTGGGGCACGATGGCCGTCGGCGGGGGGAAACGGCGGTCGTATGTCTTCCGGGTCGATCCGGCGGGTCTTCTCGCGGTCCGCATCGGGACCCCGCTCTCCTGGAGCGCGTTCTTCGTGATCGTCCTCGGGACGTACGTCGTCCTCGGGCCGACGGCATTGGGCCTCGGCTCGCTCCTCGCCGGTGCGGCGATGGGCATGGCCGTCCTCGGTGTCCTCGACCGCGCGATCGCGCGCGCCGCGGCCGCGCAGCCCCGCGATCAGGTGCTCAGGTCCGCGATGAACGTCTTCGTGTCGAAGGAGGACTGGTCCTCTGCGCGGTTCGAGGAGGGTCGCGGCCACACGTACGTCGAGGTCACGTCCCAGGGCCGTCCGATCCGGGTCGCGATCGGCCGCCCGCGTCCGCCCGCGGCGCGAGAGGCGCTTCGGTCGTTGCTGCCCGGATAGGGCGCCGGTCGCGGCGCGCGACCGCTCGAAGGCGGTTTCGGTCCCCCTAAAGACCTTTCGGTCGTCACGATGGATTACTTATTTGAACCGACAGACCGTTGTCCCGCGGCCGAACCGTCACAGGAGGCTGTCGGCATGGGTGGAGAGGGGAGTCGTTCGGATTCGGTGAGTTCGGACCACCGGCCCGATGGAGGGGCCGGCGCGATGGTGCGCAAGGGCGTCTTCCTCCGGGAGGCGACGGGCCTCGTACGGGAGATGAACGCGTTCGACGTCCTCGCGATGAACTCGTTCAACATCAGCGCGGGGCTCGGGCTCGCGTTCGTCCTCTTCTACGGTCCGTCCCTCTTCTTTAACGCGAACATCCCTGTGGGGGTCCTCCTCGCCACTCTCGGGGGACTCTGCGGGGCCCTCACGTTCGCGCTGCTTACCGCGATGGTCCCCCGGTCGGTTGGAGACTACGTGCTCGTCACGCGCACGCTTCATCCCGCGCTCGGGTTCGCGACCAACTGGACCTGGCACTTCTGGAACATCGCGTGGGCCGGCATCCTCACGAGCTTCGTGTCGAACTGGGCTCTTTACCAGCTCTTCGCAATCTATGGGACCCTATACGACGTCCCGTCCTACCGCGACATCGCATTCAACCCCGAAGCGGCGAACTTCGCTGCCGCACCGGGAACGATCTTTCCCGTCGCATGGACCCTGTTCCCCCAGAACTCGATCCTCAACATCCTGATCGGGACGATCATCATCGCAGCCTTCGGCGTCATGCTGAGCGTCGGGCCCAAGGTCTTCCTGTACTTCCAGCGGGTCGTTTTCTCGATTGGCATCATCAGCCTCGTCGTGACCCTCGGGATCATGCTCACCACGACCCGGCAGACGTTCGTGGACAACTGGAACGCCTACGCGGCCGTTTGGCAGACGAACCCGGCCCAGTACGCGGACGTCGAAGCGCGCGCGGGCGGCGCCACGAGCTATTCGAACATCCTCGCCACGATCGCGATTGTCCCGCTCGCGTCGTGGTCCCTCGCGTACGGGAACGTGACCACCGCCGTGGGCGGGGAGATCAAGCGCCCGACGCGGAGCCTCCCGCTCGGCGCGAGCCTGTCCGTCCTGATTGCCGGCGGGATCATGGCGATTGGCGGATACTTCTTCATCAACGTCGTGGGCCTCGATTTCATCTCGGGCGCCGTCAACTCCTACAACGCCTATTATTACGGCGGCGAGACGACAGGCCCGTGGTACTTCTTTTACCCGGCGCCCTTTTTCGATCTCTGGGTGAGCATCGTCGCGCCCAATCCCGCTGTGACGCTGCTCGTCGGAATCGGGTTCATCTGTTGGATCATCTACTATCCAGGACTGAACATCCTGGTGAACACGCGGGCCCTCCTCGCGTGGTCGTTCGACCGCGTCGCTCCGTCGGGCCTTGGCAAGGTGAGCGAGAGGCACCACACGCCGATTCGCGCGGTCGTCCTGTACACGGGCCTGAGCTGGGTCGCCCTCGTGATTTTCAGCATGTTCTTCACCCTCGTGGGGAGCCTCACGCCCGTTCTCGCGACGTTCCTGACGATGTTCCTCGTCATGGGAATCGTGGGGCTCGTGTTCCCTTTCACGAGGAAGACGAAGCCCATCTACAAGGCGAGCGGCGCGCGGTGGCGGGTCGGTGCCGTGCCGGTCCTGACAATCGTCTCGATCGGGTGGCTCCTCTTCCTGTTCACCGGCGCGTACTTCTACCTGACAGAAGGCTACCTGGCGTCGAACAACCCGATCATGCTGGGCATCTCCGCGGTCGTCTTCCTCGCGGCGTTCCCGCTGTACTACCTAGCCAAGTTCTACCGGCGAAGCAGGGGCGTGGACATCGCCCTCGCCTTCAAGGAGATCCCACCCGAGTAGCCCCGGCTCCGTGAGCTTCAAGAGCGCGGGTTCCTTTCAAGAGACGCGCGCGAGGGGGCGAATCGCGATGCCGGTGACGGCGCTCGACGAAGCGGACCGCATCCTTCACGAGGCCGCGGCGCGCAGGGTGACGCTGCGACTCCTTGGCGGGCTCGCGATCCTGGTTCGATGTCCCAGCGCCCGCTCCGGCGCGCTGGCCCGCGTCAATCCGCCGGACATCGACTTCGCAGGGCTCAAGGACGAGAACGCGCGGATCAAGGCACTCTTCGAGTCCCTGTCGTACCGCCCGAACCAGGGCTTCAACGCCCTGCACGGCTACAAGCAGCTCATGTTTCATGGGCCCGAAGGGCAACCCAAGGTCGACGTCTTCCTCGACGAGTTCGCCATGTGCCACCGGCTCGACTTGCGCCCCCGGCTTCGTCTGGCGAACGACACGCTCCCCCTGGCGGACCTGCTCTTCACGAAGCTTCAAATTGTCCAGATTAACGAGAAGGACGTGAAGGACATCATAGCACTCCTCCTCGACCATCCCATCGGGCCGAGGTCGGGCAACGACTCCGTCGACGGACGCTACCTCGCAGACCTTGCCGCCCGGGATTGGGGAATCTACACAACCCTCACGGACAACCTTGAGAAGGTGCGGCAGTTCCTCCCCTCGTTCCGCCTCGACGAAGCGTCCGCCGACAGCGTGCAAGCGTCCATCGCGACGTTGCGAGAGCTCTTCGACCGCACGCCGAAGTCCATCGGCTGGCGGCTCCGGGCGAAGGTCGGGCGCCGGGTTGCATGGTACGAACTGCCCGAGGAGCCCAAGGCGATTCAGCTCGGGCAGGGGCCCCCGTGACGATTGCCGTCCTCGGGGCGGCCGGTATCATCGGTCGGGAGATCGCGCATATCCTCGCGACGGAAGACCAGCAGGGGCTCCGCATCGGCGACGTGAGGGCGGAGGCCGTCCGTGCGCTCGGGAAAGAGATTGGCGCGGAGGCGTTCGTCGCGGACGCGGATCCGCAGCGGCTTCCCGTCGCCCTTCGTGGGGTCGACGTCGCCGTGAACGCGACCCCGTACCCGTTCAACCTCGACGTCATGCACGGCTGTCTCGCCGCCGGATGCGACTACATCGATCTCGGCGGGCTCTACCACATGACGCGCAGGCAGCTCGGGCTCCACGATCGCTTCCGGGACGCGGGGCGGGTCGCCGTCCTCGGGTGCGGGAAGGCCCCCGGGG
>JBQTHW010000163.1:0-10308 GCA_052389495.1 Methanobacteriota archaeon
CTCGGCCGCGGGCGGGCATGCGGCATTCCGTCCGATGGTCCGGGAAGGGCCAGGGCGTGTCGCGGGTGCCGCGGATCCGAGGCACGATGACGGGCGCGCAGGCCCCCGGCACGGTCGGCGGTCGCAAGGCCCATCCGCCTCGGCTCGAGGCGATCTGGACGCGGAAGATCAACGAGCGCGAGCGGCGTCTCGCGCGGAACGCCGCCCTCGCGGCCCTCTCCGACGCGACGAGGGTCCACGCCCGGGGCCATCGCTTCAAGGAGGACGTCACCCTGCCCGTCGTCGTGGAGGACCGCATCGAGGGCCTCGACATGACGTCGGGCGCGACGAAGGCCGGGATCGAGGTGCTCGCGAAGCTCGGCGTCCTGCCGGACGTGCAGCGGGCGAAGGACGGCCGCCACGTACGCGCGGGCCGCGGCAAGATGCGCGGACGACGGTACCGGACGCCGAGGAGTCTCGTCCTCGTCGTGAAGGACGCGTCGAACGTCCGGCGCGCGTTCGGGAACCTGCCGGGCGTCGACATCGTCGGGCCCGCCGGGCTGAACGCCGAGGTCCTCGCCCCGGGCGGCCACGCAGGCCGCCTCGCGGTGTTCAGCGAAGGCGCCTTGGAGGTCCTCCGGAGCTGGAGTCCATGAAGCCCCACGACATCCTCTTCCATCCCTACGTCACGGAGAAGACCCTCAACATGCTCCAGGGCACGCCGGCCCAGAACCTGAAGGACGGGAACCGGCTCGAGTTCCTCGTCCGGCGCGAGGCGACGAAGACGCAGGTCAAGAAGGCGTTCGAGGACCTGTTCCAGGTGAAGGTCACCCGCGTCAACACGTTCGTCCGGAAGGACGGGAAGCACGCGATCATCAAGCTCGCGCCGGAATTCTCCGCGGAGGAGATTGGCATGCGGATCGGGGTGTTCTGATGGGGGTTCTGTCGCTTCACGCGATGCGAAGCCACTCCTCTCCGTTCGGCTCGATCCGTACGCCCTTCCCAGCAGGGTCGGGTCGAAGGGGGATCTCACGGCGTCATGCCGGAGGGCACCGGGGTGGAACCGTACACTCCTTGCCCTCTTTCGAGGGCGGTATCGGGTTGCATGACGCGCAACCCATGGCCGGTCCAGGTGCATCCCCGCTCTCCTCCGCGGCTCGTAATCGCGACTGTCGGTTCCGATCACCTATGCCGAGGGCGGGGATATTCACTTCCGGGGGAGATGGCCGAATCTATTCGCAGGCGATTCTCCCAGGGGATATCTGGAGGTAGGGCAGTGGGCAAGAACCTGCGCACGCAGCGTCGTGGACGCGGCACGTCGCCGGTCTACCGCTCCCCGAGCCACCGCCACCCCGGACCCGTCGTCCATCCGCACCTCCAGGGTGCGGGGACCGTCGTCGACATCTTCCAGGCTCCGGGCCACACGGCCCCGCTCGCTCGCGTGCGGTACGACGGGCAGGAGGTCCTCATGATCGCGTGCGACGGCCTCACGGTCGGTCAGCTCGTCAGCGTCGGCGCGCCGAACGTCGACCGCGGCAACACGTTGCCGCTCGGCGAGATCCCGGAGGGGACGCTCGTGTACAACATCGAGGCGATCCCCGGGGACGGCGGCCGGTACGTTCGCGCGGCGGGCACCCAGGCCGTCGTCGTGAGCCGCGGCGAACGAACCGTCGTGCAGCTCCCGTCGGGCCAGTTCAAGACCTTCCATTCTGCGTGCCGCGCGACGATCGGCGCGGTCGCCGGCGCGGGGCGCGGCGACAAACCCTTCACGAAGGCGGGCAAGAAGTACCACGCGTTCCGTTCCCTGAGCAAGGCGTACTTCACGGTCCGCGGCGTCGCGAAGAACGCCGCCGACCATCCCCACGGCGGCGGATCCCACCAGCACGTCGGCGGGCCCTCGACGGTGGGCTACGACGCCCCTCCCGGCCGGAAGGTGGGCCGGCTCTCCCCGAGGCCGAAGCGCCTGAAACGGAAGAGGTAGACACATGGCGAAACGGATGGGCGGACTCGCGAAGGCGGCGCGGCGCAAGCTGCGGAAGCGCGCGGGGGCCGTCGAGACGCGCCGCAAGAAGGAGTTCACGTACCGCGGCTACACGCTCGAGGAGATGAAGGCGATGACCCTCGAGGAGATCATCGAGCTGCTGCCCGCCCGCGCGCGCCGATCGTTCGTCCGTGGAATCGAGGGCGAGCGGCTGACGTTCATCGAGAGGCTCCGTGCGGACGGGAGCGACGAGGCCGTGCGCACGCACTGTCGTGACGTGCCGATCCTCCCCGACTTCATCGGCAAGAAGGTCGCGATCCACAACGGGAAGGAGTTCGTGACGGTCGACATCAAGCCGGAGATGATCGGGCACTACCTCGGCGAGTTCGCGATGACCCGGCGGCCCGTCACGCACAGCGGCCCCGGCGTCGGCGCGACGCGGTCGTCGAAGTTCATGCCGCTCAAGTGAGGTCGGACATGGCGAGGCTCGGGTACACGGTGGCGTTCGAGACGGGGACGATGGCCCGGGCCTACGGTCGCGAGCTGCCGATCGCTTGGAAGAAGAGCGTCGAGCTGGCCCGCGCGATCCGCGGCAAGACGGTCGAGGCGGCGCGCGAGTACCTCGAGCGAGTCGCGGCGCTCAAGCAACCCGTGCGGTTCAAGAAGTACAAGCGGTGGGTCGGCCACAAGTCGGGGCACGGCCCCGCCCGCTACCCCGTGAAGGCGGCGAAGGCGTTCCTCCGCGTGCTCGACAGCGCCGTGGCGAACGCGGAGTTCACGGGGAAGGAGGATCCCGACGCGATGCTCGTGAAGGTCGTCAACGCGCACAAGGGGTCCATCACGAAGGGCTTCACCCCACGCGCCCACGGCCGGTCGACGCCGTGGAACCAGGACACGGTCAACCTGGAGATCGTCCTCGCGGAGGTGACGTAGCGTGGCGCCGGAGGACAAGCGCAAGGACCGGCGGATCATCGTCGAGAACATGCGCCGCGTGCTCCTCAAGGAGTACCTCATGCGCGAGACGCGGCGCGCGGGGTTCGGCGGCCTCGACATCCAGCGCACGCCGATGGGCACGCGGGTCACGCTCCTCGCGGAGCGGCCCGGCCTCGTCATCGGGCGCAAGGGCGGCGCGATCAAGACGCTCACGGAGGCCGTCGAGCGCCAGTTCAAGTTCGACAACCCTCAGATCGAGGTCCAGGAGGTCGAGCAGCCCGCCCTCAACGCGCAGATCATGGCGGAGAAGCTCGCGAACGCCCTCGAACGAGGCTGGCACTTCCGCCGCGCGGGCCATTCGACCGTGCGCCGCATCATGGAGTCCGGCGCGAAGGGCTGCCTCATCGTGATCGCGGGCAAGCTGACGGGCCAGCGCCACCGGACGGAGAAGTTCAAGGCGGGCCACGTGAAGTACTGCGGCGAGCCGCGGAACCTCTGGATGGACCGCGGGTTCGCGGTCGCGAAGCTCAAGCCCGGGGTGATCGGCGTGACGGTCGAGATCATGGACCCGAAGGCGAAACTCCCGGACGACATCGAGGTGGCCGCCGCGGCGGAGGCGCCGATCGAGGCGCCGACGCCCGTCGAGCCGGAGGGACCCGAGGTCCTGGAGGAGCCCGAGGCGCCGCCCCCCGACGCCGACGAGGAGGAACCCACTGAGGCGGCTCCGCCCGCCGCGCCGAAGAAGCCCCGCCTGAAGAAGGGGAAGGTCGCGGAGAAGAAGCTGAAGAAAGTCCTCCAGGGCGCCAAGGCGCTCGATGTCGAGGTCGACGTCGAATCCGTCGAGGGAGGGGAGCCGTAGATGCCGCTCCTCCGGACGAAGGAGATTCGCGCGATGGACGCCGACGCCCGCGCGAAGAGGCTCACGGAACTCCGGGATGAGCTCATGCACGAGCGCGGCGTCGCCGCGATGGGCGGCGCGCCGCCGAGCCCCGGCAAGATCCGCGCGCTGCGGAAGAACATCGCGCGCATCCTGACGATCATGCGTCAAGAGGAACGTCCCGCGCCGCCGGCCAGGCCGACGGAGGACGCGGCGAGGGAGGACACGGGCTGATGGCGGCCATCTGCTCGACGTGCGGGCTCCCCGACGAGCTTTGCATGTGCGAGGAGATCGCGAAGGAGCAGCAGCAGATCCGGGTGTACAACGACACGCGGCGGTACGGGAAGGTCGTGACGATCGTGGCCGGGCTCGACGCGGGCGACATCGACATCGACGAGCTCGCGAGGACGCTGAAGGGCCGCTGCGCCGCGGGCGGCACCGCGAAGGAAGGCCGGATCGAGCTGCAAGGCGAGCACCGGAGGAGAGTCCAGGCCGTGCTCGAGGGCATGGGCTACTCCGTCGAGGTGCGATGACGTGAACGTCCGGAAGCACGAGCTGATCGGGCTGCGCGTCCGGATCGTCCGCGCGACGGACCCCGGCTTCGCGGGCCTCGAGGGACGCGTCGTTGACGAGACGCGGAACATGCTCGTCGTGGACGTTGCGGGGAAGGAGAAGATGGTCCCGAAGCAGGGCAGCCGGTTCCGGTTCGAGGTCCAGGGCGGGACGGAGGTCGAGGGCGACGAGATCCGCTTCCGTCCGGAGGACCGCATCAAGAAGGCGCGGTGACGATCGTGGCGAAGGGAAAGGAGAAGGGGTCGGCGCCCGCGGCGCGGGACATCGGGATCGACGTCCCCGTGCCCGAGCGGACGTGCGACGACCACAACTGCCCGTTCCACGGCGGCCTCGCCGTACGCGGCCAGACCCTCGACGGCGTCGTCGTGTCCGCGAGGATGCAGCGGACGGTCGTCGTCGAGCGGGAGTACCTGCGGTACCTGGAGAAGTTCGAGCGGTACGAGAAGCGGACGCGGCGGATGAACGTCCACGCGCCGCCGTGCCTCGGCCTCTCCGTCGGGAACCGCGTCACGTTCATGGAGTGTCGCCCGCTCTCGAAGACCGTGGCCTACGTCGCGATCCTCAACCGCGGGGTGGGCGCGTGAAGGGCCTCCCCGGCCGGCAGACGCGCGGCCTGCCGAAGGGCGCCCGGCTCGAGTGCATCGACAACACGGGTGCGAAGGTCGTCGAGATCGTCGAGGTGCCGCGGTACCACGGCGTCCGGAACCGGCTCGCGTCCGCGGGGATCGCGGACTTCCTCGTCGTGACGGTCAAGAAGGGTACGCCCGAAACGCGGAAGCAGCTCATGAACGCCGTCATCGTGAGGCAGCGCCGGCCCTTCCGGCGGCCCGAGGGCACGATGGTCCAGTTCGAGGACAACGCCTGCGTCATCGTCACCCCGGAAGGCGAGGCGAAAGGGTCCGACATCAAGGGTCCCGTGGCCCGCGAGGCGGCCGAGCGTTGGCCCCGGATCGCAGCGACGGCGAGCATGATCGTGTGAGGTGGCGACATGGCGAGCTCGAAACCCCGGATGCAGAGGAAGCGGGCGGCGAACGCACCCCTCCACCGCCGCCAGGCGGCCCTCGCGGCGCACCTCGACCCGAGGCTCCACGAGCGGTCGAAGGCCCACCTGCCGCGCGCCGTCCCCGTACGGAAGGGGGACAACGTGCGGATCATGCGGGGCGGCTTCCGGGGCCGCGAGGGGACCGTCGTGAGCGTCGACGCCCGCGAGGGGACGGTCGTCATCGAGGGCATCACGATCGAGAAGACGGACGAGAAGAAGGTGGCGCGGCCGATCCACGCCTCGAACCTCATGATCACGAAGTTCGACGAGACGGACCCGCGCCGGCGAGCTCGGTTCGCGAAGGAGCCGTGATCCCATGAAGAAGCACCTGAAGCGGCTGCCCGCGCCTCGGAGCTGGTCCCTCCCGAGGAAGACGGCGTTCTGGACCACGCGGCCCGCGCCGGGGCCGCACCCCGCGGACTGGAGCGTGCCCGTCGGGCTGATCCTCCGCGACATGCTGGCCGTCTGCGACACGGCCCGGGAGGCGCGGCACATCCTGAACGGCCGGGGCGTCCTCGTCGACGGGCGTGTCGTGACGGACCCGAAGTTCCCCGTCGGCCTGATGGACGTCCTGAGCCTCTCGGAGGTGCGGCAGAACTACCGCATGATGGTCAACACGCGCGGCCGCATGGCGCTCGTCCCCGTCGAGGCCCCGGAAGCCACGTGGAAGCTGTGCCGGATCGAGAACAAGACGACGGTCCGCGGCGGGAAGACGCAGCTCAACCTGCACGACGGCCGGAACCTCCTGCTCCCGAAGGACCAGTACAAGACCGGCACGACGCTCAAGATCCAGGTCCCGGCGCAGAAGGTCGTGGGCCACTTCGACCTCGCGCCCGGCGCCGTGTCGTTCATCAGCGGCGGGCGTCACATCGGGGAGATCGCCCGCGTCCTCGACGTCCGACCGACGCGCAATCCGCGCGCGAACGTCGTCACGTTCAAGGAAGGGTTCTCGACGGACGTCGACAAGGTGTTCGTGATCGGGAAGGACGCGCCCGAGGTCACGGTGCCGGCGGCGAGCGCGCTCTGAGGTGACGCGATGGCGGACATGCGGGAACTCCGGATCGAGAAGGTCGTCGTGAACATCGGCGTCGGCGAGGCGGGCGAGAAGCTCGTGAAGGCGCAGAAGGTCCTCGACCTCGTCACCCGGAGGAAGTCCGTCCAGACCCTGAGCCACGGCGCGGTCCGGGACTGGGGCGTGCGACGGAACATGCCGATCGGCGCCCGCGTGACGATCCGCGGCAAGGAGGCCGAGGCGTTCCTGACACGGGCCCTGTCGATCCGGGCCAACCGCCTCCCGGCGTACAGCTTCGACCCGCGCGGGAACTTCTCCTTCGGGGTGTCGGACTACACGGACTTCGAGGGCATGAAGTACGACCCGGAGATCGGCGTGTTCGGGATGGACATCAGCGTGAGCGTGACGCGGCCGGGATGGCGTGTGACGCGTCGCTCCGTGAAGCCGAGGCCGATCGCGCGGACGCACCGGGTCACTCGGGACGACGGCATCGCGTTCGTCCGGTCACGGTTCGGCGTCGAGGTGGTCGGGTGACCGCCCCCAAGACGTTCGGCCGCAAGAGGGGCTGCCTGCGGTGCGGTCGCAAGCGGGGCATCGTGCGACGGTACGGGCTGCACCTGTGCCGCCAGTGCTTCCGGGAGATCGCGTACGAGCTCGGGTTCCGGAAATACAGCTGAGGTGACGACGTGCTCCACGATCCTCTCAACGACGCGATGACGATGATCCGCAACGCGGAGGCCGGCGGGCAATCGGAATGCCTCGTGCGGCCGGCGTCGAAGCTCATCGGCCGCGTCCTCAAGGTCATGCAGGATTCCGCGTACCTCGCGTCCTTCGAGTTCGTCGACGACGGGCGGGGCGGGATCTTCCGCGTGCGGCTCAACGGGAACATCAACAGCTGCGGCGTGATCAAGCCCCGATTCGCGGTGCGCCGCCAGGAGCTCGAGAAGTACGAGGCACGGTACCTGCCCGCGCAGGATTTCGGCGTCCTGATCCTCACGACGACGGAGGGCGTCATCTCGCAGGCGAAGGCGAAGGAGATCGGCGTGGGCGGGAAGCTTCTCGCCTTCGTGTACTGAGGTGGGACATGCCGCTCGCGGGTCATCTTGAGGAACGCGTGAAGGTCCCGGACGGGGTGCAGGCGACCCTCGAGGCGGGCGTCGTCGTCGTGGCGGTGAAGGGCCGGGCGCTGCGACGCCGTCTCGTGCATCCGCGCGTCGCGATCGCCGTCGAGGGCCGTGAGGTGCGGATCTCGAGCGACTTCCCGACGAAGCGGGAGAAGGCCCTCGTGGGCACGTTCGCGGCGCACATCCGCAACATGATCGTCGGCGTCACGGAGGGCTTCACGTACGAGATGAAGATCGTCTACAGCCACTTCCCCGTGAAGGCGAGCGTGAAGGGGAAGGAGTTCGTGATCGAGAACTTCCTCGGGGAGAAGCATCCGCGGCGGGCGACGATCCTCTCGGACACGAAGGTCGAGGTCGCGGGGGACCAGGTCGTCCTGACGGGTGCGGACCTCGAGGCGGTATCCCAGACCGCCGCGAACATCGAGCAGGCGACGCGGATCCGCGGATTCGACCCGCGGGTGTTCCAGGACGGCATCTACATCACCCGGAAGGCGGGGGAGGCGTAGCGCATGGCGGACGACGAACGCAAGGAGGCGAAGCCCGTGAAGCGGGCGAAGAAGGCCCTCGAGGCCCCGCCCGAGGCGCCGAAGGAAGCCCCGGCGACGCCCACCCCTGCGGAGGTCCGTGCGGCGCGCAAGGCGCAGCTCGTCGCATGGTGCACCGCCTTCGGGCTCGATCCCGACGGCAAGGTCGACGAGCTCCGCGAGCGGCTCCTCGAGCACATCGAGGAGGCCGAGAAGAAGGCGAAGCCACCGCCGGCGCCGGAGGAGGCGAAGGAGGCCGAGGCGAAGGCGGCCAAGAAGGCGCCGGAGAGGAAGGCCGAGGAGGCCGCCGAGGAGGAGGAGCCCCACGTCGCCCGCCAGAAGCCGAAGCTCGACGACCGCATGCGCGCGCTCCTCCGGATGCGACGGGAGACCGCCGCGCGGCGGCCTGCCTTCCGACGTCAGGAGTGGTTCCGCTACAGGAAGTTCGGGGACGAATGGCGCAAGCCCCAGGGCGGGCAGTCGAAGCTGCGCCGCCACTTCGGCTACCGGTGGAACGTCCCGTCGATCGGGTACCGCGGGCCCCGCGGCGTCCGCGGTCTGCACCCGAGCGGGTTCGAGGAGGTCCTCGTGCACAACCTGCGGGAGCTCGAGGGCGTCGACCCCGCGCGACAAGCCGTGCGGATCGCCCACGCGGTCGGCACGCGGAAACGGGACCTGATCGAGAAGGCGTGCGACGAGCGCGAGATCCGCGTCCTGAACCGGATGGTGACGCGATGAGGTTCGACCACCAGCGGCGCCTCGCGGCGTCGATCCTGAAGGTCGGGTTGAACCGCGTGCGGATCACGACGGACCCCGCGGAGCAGGACCACATCCTCGACGCGATCACGCGCGAGCAGATCCGCGACCTGGTCCGGCGGAACGTGATCACGAAGCGCCCGGAAGCGGGCGTCTCGCGCGCGCGCGCCCGGCAGCGCGCCCGGCAGCGGGCGAAGGGCCGCCGGCGCGGACGCGGGAGCCGGGAGGGCGGCACGAACGCCCGGGCGCCGGGGAAGCGCCGGTGGATCGGCACGATCCGTGCGCTCCGCGAGCGACTGCGCGAGCTGAGGACGCAGGGCCGCATCGATGTCCGCACGTACCGCAGGTTCTACGCCCAGGCCAAGGGCGGCATGTTCAAGTCCCGCGCGCACCTCGACCAGCAGCTCGTGGCCGCGGGGCTCCTCAAGGGAGGGTCCGCATGACGAAGCAAGGACCCCACTACCGCGTGCCCTTCCGTCGGCGCCGCGAGGGCCGGACGGACTACCGGCACCGGTCGCGGCTCCTGCGGAGCGGGAAGCCCCGCGCCGTCGTGCGTAAGACGCTCGAGCAGACGATCGTCCAGATCGTCGAGCCCGCGAAGGTGGGCGACACGGTCCTCGCCGCGGCGACGTCGCGGGACCTCGTGAAACAGGGGTGGGCCGCGGGCACGGGGAACGTCCCGGCGGCGTACCTGACGGGCTTCCTCGCCGGGCGCCGCGCGGTCGCGAAGGGGATCAAGGAGGCGGTCCTGGACATCGGGCTGCACACGCCGACGAAGGGCAGCCGGGTGTTCGCGGCGCTGCAGGGTCTCCTCGATTCGGGCCTGGCGGTGCCCCACAGCCCGGACGTGCTCCCGTCGAAGGAGCGGCTCCGAGGGGCCCACATCGACCCGGCGTTGGGGACGAGCGTGGACGTGATGAAAGCGAAGCTGGAGGCGGCGTGATGGCCAGGGGGAGGCGAAGGGGCAAGGCAAGCGCCAGGGGTCGCCGGGACACGCGTCCGACGCGGGACCTCAGCGCATGGACGCCGAAGACGAAACTCGGGCGCCTCGTCCTGAAGGGCGAGGTCACGACGATGGGCGAGCTCGTGAAGGCGGCCCTCCCCGTCCGGGAGCCGGAGATCGTCGACGTCCTGCTCCCGGAGACGGAGGACGAGGTCCTCGACGTGAACATGGTCCAGCGGATGACGGACTCCGGCCGGAGGGTCAACTTCGTGATCACCGTCGTCGTCGGAAACAAGGACGGCTTCGTCGGCCTCGGGCGGGCCCGGGGCCGCGAGGTCGGCCCGGCGATCCGCAAGGCGATCGACATCGCGAAGCTCAACATGCTCGAGGTCCGGCGGGGCTGCGGATCCTGGGAGTGCGGGTGTTACCGCGCGCATTCCCTGCCGTTCAAGGTCGCGGGCCGGAGCGGCTCCGTCGAGGTCACCCTGAAGCCGGCGCCCCAGGGCGTCGGCCTCGCGATTGGCGACGTCGCGAAGAGCGTCCTGCGCCTCGCCGGGATCACGG
>JBQTHW010000164.1:0-4862 GCA_052389495.1 Methanobacteriota archaeon
TTGTGGACGACCTGCCCTGCCGCGACGTACGTCTCGTCCTCGTCGACGTCGAGGTTGTAGACCAGGGTCGTTTCCACGTTCTCGATCTCAATCTGCCGGATTGGCTCGTAGACGTACTCGTCATCCATCAGGAAGTGGCTCGCGGTGCGATTCCTCGCTTCCGTGTGGGTAACGCCGAGCAGGCGCGCCATTGGTTGCACGAACTCGGCCGTTACAGTGACGTGATAATACCGACGCTTGCCTGGACGCGACCGACTCGTCATCCCGGCCACGATGCCGAGGCTCGCCAGGATCTCCTGGGTCGCGTACGCCAGGTGAGGGGATGTCGTAGAGAGGATGAAGTAGCCGCGCTTCCGATCGCGGCACCCATCGCCGCGCCAGAGACCGCGAACGAGTTCCGCGCGGACGGCGGGATGCGCCCCCAAGAAGGCCGAGGGAATCCTCTTCTGATCACATCCTCTGCCGAGCGAGCCAAGGACCCGGGCGAGCACCGCGGAGTCGAACCGGACGCTTCTCCCGCGTCCCGTGTTCGTCTCCTCGTAGCCCCGGTAGCCGAAAATCCGATGTACGATCCTCCGGACATCGTTCCGGGAGTTCTGTTCTCGCTCGTGGAACGAGAAGGTGGCTCTCCGGTCATCTGCGAACCCTTCGGCGAGGAAGTAGCCGACGAGACGCCCCAGATCCGGCGTCAACGGGAGAGAGATGAGCTGCTCGGTCCAATTCGGACGCCTTCCACCGCCCACGACCATCGGAATCGGCACGTCCCAGGAGTCTGGGGACTCGAGGTTCCGGATCCGCGGCTTCACGAGGTAATCCCCCACCTTGAGCTCGGTGGGATAGCTCCATTTCAGAGTGCCTGTGGACTTCCGAAGACGTCGACCGCCCTTGGTTCGCGTGCGAATGACAGCCAGGACGGGATGGTCCTCCGTGACTTCGAGCGGGTCCGCCTGGCCTGTGACTCGAATCCGGTAGATTGGCCCGGCGTAAGGTCGACGATGGAGTTCCCCTACCCTGCGATACCGGCCCATGTGAGTCAGCACGCGGTCCCCAATTCGCACGTCCTCGATGGGCAACGCTCCACGTTCCGTGGACACGGGAGTGCCGGCGGTCAGGCAGATTCCACAGGCGATGCAGGTCTCTTCGCTGATGGCCGCCTTCGTCGTCTCGGGATCGATCCAGATGACCTCCGTCCCCGTGCGCTGCGGCGGGCAGAAGGCGATGCACTCGAGGTGACAGCGCCTCGGCTGGCACCGGTCCTTGAAGACGACCGCGATGCGCACGGAGAAGCCGATTTGAGCGCTCCTATTTAAACGTGAGACGGGCCGCGCCGGCGTCGCGCACCTCGCGGGGCGACCACACAACGTTTATTCCCCGTCCCTCCATGACTCGCGCCGTGATGCGATGATTCCCGGAGGCCGCGCCAACCCGAGGCAGATGAAGCAGATGATGAAGCGCCTCGGCATCGAGCAGGAGGACCTCGGCGAGGTCGAGGAGGTCATCATCCGCACGACGGACAAGGAGTACGTCTTCCGCCGCGTGCCCGTGTCCGCCGTCACGGCGCAAGGACAGAAGCTGTGGCAGATCGTCGGCGAACCGATCGTGCGACCCCGCGCCGACGTCGAGAAGAAGCCCGAGGCGGAGAAGGCGCCGACGATCCCCGAGGAGGACGTGCGCCTCGTCGCGGAGAAGGCGGGCGTCTCCGAGGAGGAGGCCCGCCGGGCCCTCGAGGACGCGGGCGGCGAGCCCGCCGAGGCGATCATCAACCTGATGAGCCGATGAGGTCCGAGCGGCTCCGCGCGATCCTCGGCGTGTGGGCGCCGATGGCGTTCGGCCTGTTCATCCTCGTCACCGCCGTGAACTTCTACGCGAACGCGGACCTCCGTAGCAGCCTGCGCGTCCCGGAGGTCGAATCGTGGCGCCTCGCGTGCTCCGCGGGCGCGTTCTTCGTCGGCGGCGTGCTGATTCTCTCGACGTACGGACGCTTCAAGAAAACGAAGGCGGCGCGAGACGGGCCCACGCCCGTGCGTCCCGAGGAGCCGCCGACGTAGCCCTTCGACACGCGTCCCCGAATCATTATATAGGGTGGGCCCTCTGGGGAGCCCGCTAGGCTTGACCGGGGGGCTGGGCGTCCCCTTACAGACCCAAATCGTCCTCATGGGGCGGTGACAGTTGGGGGCGGCGCTCCCAGTCTGGTGCTGGTCCGGATGCCGACGTTGAGGTTCTGTCCCGCGGGGCTGGAGGCGGCCGGGAACGCAGCTGGAGAGCGGCGGGCCCAGTCCTGATCGTGGGGAACGGGTTAGGCACGGAAGTGAGCAACCTCACCGCGGACTACCAACGCTCGCGGGGGTGCGGGACCGAGGACGCGTCCGGGGCGCCGGCGCCGGAGCTGAGCGTCAACCCCAGCGGCCTAGCTCGTCGACCTAGCGTTCCGTGAGCTTCGTCTGCTTCGTCTCGAGGACGAGGGACGCCATCGCGAACCGCTCGACGAGCAGGTCCGCGACGATCGCATCGCGCGCGTCGTTGCGGCGCTCGTCGACCGCGTAGGCGGGCTCGTTCGTCGGCACCTGGAGGCCGAGCTTCGCGAGCGCGCGACGGGCGTCCTCCCGCTCGTCCCGCGGCGCCGCGGGCGCGTCGACCGACGCGGCGAAGCCGCACTCCCGCATCTCGCGGAGGAAGACCGGCCGACGGAAGAGGTGCTGGAGCACCGCGACGGCGAGGCGCGTCTGGACGCGCTCGTCCGGGTTCGCCGCGCGACACCGGTCGCCGACGAGCTCGTACAGGTTCCGCTCCCGGTGCGAGGACGCCGTGTACACCTTCGCCGGCGGAATGTCCTTCTCCCGCAGCATACCGACGTCGGAAAGGGCCTTCAGGTAGCCCGTCACGAACAGCCGGTGGAATCCGTATCCGTCCTGGGCGAGCTGCTTCGTGAGCGCGCTGATCGACCGCTCCTTTGTCCGGAGGTACGAGACGACGAGGTCCTTCAGGTTCCTCTCCGGTACGAACGCAGCCCCGCCCCCCGGGGTCGTGGTAACAGACCTGATAACAAATAAGCGTTTCCTCCGGAAGGACTGCTCACAGACCGAGTTCAAAAACCATCATATGCCGGCAGGTCGTGGACGGCCTCGCGCATCGTACCGATCACTCCCCCTTTCTTTTTCGCCCGTTTCCGCCGGCCTCCCGGCGGCGCGCTTTCGGCCTTGATAACCGCCTCGGAATCGTTATACGCCGACCCGGAATCGAACGGCCCGCGATGCCCTCAGGGGACCGTATCCGGACGTTCATCCACGGGTTCGACGAGAAGCTGGGCGGCGGGATCCCGAAGGGGCACATCGTCATCCTCGCCGGAGAACCCGGCACGATGAAGTCAACGGTCGCCTTCAACCTGCTGTACCAGAACGCGTTGCGCGAGGGCGTGGCAGGATGCTACATCTCCCTCGAGCAGGGCCGCGATAGCCTGTCGCGGCACCTCGTGAGCATGGGCCTCAACCCGACGGACGTCGAGGACAAGGTCAGCATCGTCGACCTCGGGATGATCCGCCGGAACCTGGACGGCATGGCGGACCGCACGTGGCTCGAGATCTTCAAGATGTACGCATCGAACCTCAAGCGCACGCTCAACTACGACGTCCTGATCGTCGACTCCCTCCCGGTCCTCGAGGTCATGGCGCGGTTCGAAAACCCGCGGGAGGAGGTGTTCCACCTCTTCGAGTGGCTGCGCGACCTTAAGATCACGGCCCTGTTGATCGGCGAGCTCAAGCCGGGCAGCGAGGACTTCGGGCGGAACGGCGAGGAATTCCTGTGCGACGGGATTTTCCATACGAAGATGGAGCGCGTCGACGATTCGAACATCCAGCGTCGGATCCGGTGCGTGAAGATGCGGGGCACCGCGCACTCCCCGAACTTCTACACGCTGATCTTCCAAAACGGCGTCCTGCAGGTCACGCGGATCCTTGCCGAGGTCGCGCCGGTCCTCGGGGCAAAAGACTAAGTCGGCACGGCGGCATCCCTTCGAATCGGCCGCGCCCGACCCGCGGCGCGCGAGGAGGCACGGAAGCACGCCCCACGTCGGCTCTCGCGCGTTGCTCGTCCTCGCCGTGACGCTCCTCGTCGCGCTGAATGTCCCCTCCGTCGCGGAGGGCCCCGACCACGCGACCTCACTGGCGGACGGCACCCGGGTCACGTTCCGCACGGCCGCCCCGCGCGCGGACGTCGTCGCGTCGGGCGGCGTGCCGCTGGAGGACTACCCGTCGTTCCTCGTCGCGCGGGGCGACGCGTCCACGATCGAGATCCTGCGGCGAGCGGGCCATCGCGTGGATCCGACGCCGGACGACTCCGTCGTGCGGTTCCTCGCGGGACCCGTCGAGGCGCGCAACCTCGGACGTTCGACCGCCTGGGCGCGGAACGAGCGCGGGGTCGCTCCGGGCGTCGTCCACGTGCACGGGCCGCTCAAGGACGCCTGGCGGACCGCCTTCGAGGCCCGCGGCGTCGAGATCCTGCGGTACGTGCCGACGAACGCGTACCTCGTGCGCGGCACCCCGGAGGCGCTGCGCGACCTCGCGACCCTCCCGTTCGTCGACGGCATCGGGCCGTTCGACGCCGCGTGGAAGGTCCGGCCCGGTACGCCCCGCGTCGGCACGGTCGACGTGCGGATCGTCGTCCTGCCGGACGAGTCGACGGACGTCGTCCTCGCGGACCTCTCCCGCCGCGGGGTCCCGCGTGCGGACCCGACCGCCGTCGGCCCGGGCGTCCTTGGGACGTTCGGCTCCGGGGACTTCCGGTGGGTCCGGGCGCGCGTGCCCGCCGGCCTGATCCCCGAGATCGCCGCGCGCCCCGACGTCGAGTTCATCGAACCCGTGCGCTCC
>JBQTHW010000165.1:0-5167 GCA_052389495.1 Methanobacteriota archaeon
ATCTCCGCCGTCCCGCGATTCGCGAACAGTTCGAGGACGTGGAGCGCAAGGCTCACGCCGCCCTGCAAGCCTTCCGCGCCCTGGCGGTCCGCGACGGTCGACGTCATGTCGCCGAGCCTCCGCTGGAGGAAGGCACCGAGCGCGGGGAGATGGGTCAGGGTGAGCGTGCGGAGGGAGCACCCTTCGGACGCCACGAATTCATCGAGCAGGGCGTCCGCCGCGGAACCGAGGTAGTGGGAGAGGATCGCGGCGACCTCTTGCGCCGGGTCCGGAAGGACCCACCATTGCATCTGGAGCCGGCGCAGCTCGTCCCGTTCGGATGCCTTCAGCTGGGACGTCGAGAGGACCGCGGTCATGCGGAACCGGTGGCACGCCCATTCGATCTGGCGGACGAGTTCAACGGTCCGCGGCCAGCCCGAGAGCGCGGCGATTGCGGCAAGGTCCCGGACGACCACCGCACCTCCCTCCTCCCGTGCCACGTTCTCCCGGATCGTCATCCAGGCGCGCAAGGCGGCGCGCCCCGACCCCTCGATCCGCGCACGTCCGATCCTGGCCGACACGGGGGCCGAGCCGTCCTTATCGCGCTCGAGGACGAAGACCGGGCGGCCGCTCGCGGCTTCCCGCGTGACGAGCTGCTCCACGTACTTCGGCCGCCGTTCGTCCAGCACGAAGATCCGGCTGCGGGCGATCGAGGTGATCCACGCGCGCTTTCGTCGGGTGGGGAACGTCGTCGGCAGGGGGTTCGTGTGAAGGAGCGCGACCGCGAAGAGGGCCACGGCGACGGGCGATCCGAGGCTCGACGGACCCGGGTCCGGGAACCGCGTGAGCTCCAGCTGGTACGCGAACAGCGGCCCCGTGTCGAGCAGGAGGAACGTGCCTGCGATTAGCCAGAAGCCCTCCGCGCCCAGGAGCGGGCTCCGCAGCCAGATCGCGATCGCCGCGAGGAAGGCGACGCCGAGGCACGCGACGAGGTAGACCCCGTACGGGTTGAGCTGGTATCCCAGGCGCTCGGTCCACGAAGCTCCCGACGGCACGGCCGCGACGATCGGGAGGAGGACCGCTAGGACGGCCGCCGCGAGCCGGCCTCGCGGGAGGTCCTTTCCGAACGCGAACACGAGGACGAACGACGGCGCGAGCACGTGCGCGATTGCGTAGACCGCGCGAAGCGCGTCGAGCCACCCCGGATTCGCGAGGAACCCGTTCTCGAGGCCCACCGCGATGCCGCCGGAGGCCGCGAACGCCGCCGCGAGCGCGAGGTACAGGAGGCGCAACGTTCGGTGGCGGCTGCGCAAGGCGACGAACGCCGCGAACCACACGTCGATCACGATCCCGGCGGCGATCATGATCGCGTAGGTCGTCAGGGTCCTGCCCCCACATGACGGAAGTCGACGACGGAGACCGTGCCGTCGGGATCAAGGCCCCACTCGTCGCGGGCGACCGCCAGGAACGCCTCCAGGGACGAAAACCCCGCCCTCCGAGCGTCCTCCGCGGTGACGTCGGAGACGAACTTGCGCCGGCAGTCGACGGTTAGGAGCCGCGCGAATTCCACGCCGGACTCGTCATCCGCCCGAATCATCTCCCCGACGAAGGGCACCTCCGACTCGAGCGATGCAATGAAGGCGGCGTTCTGGGTGGCAAGGAGACCCTGGGCCTGCTCCGGACGGAACGTGAGGTCGCCGGCGGGTTTCGACCGAGGCATCCGGCCAACCACGATCGCGCGTCCGGCGGTGATCACGAGGAACGTGACGGTCGTCCCCGCCACGATCAGCGGCACGAAGCCCAGCGCATAGAAGGACGAGTGGACGTAAAATCCGAGGACCAACAGGAGCGAGAGGACGGCCAGGAGGCCCGACCGCACGAACTCGTTCACGAGGCGTTTCGAGGTTCGCACGGAATCACCCGATCGCGCGAGAGACCTCGAACCGCCCGGCCTCGAACAGGAGGGACCGGATGTCGTTGTCGTGGTTCACGCAGCGCATCTTGACGCACTGAATCCGGCGTTGGAAGGTCGTGTCCGAGAGCGGTGCCATGACGACCTCGAAGATGCCATCGCACAGCACCTCCTCCCCCATGATGCCGTCGTTCCCGTCGCGCGGGGGCTCCGAGACCACGAGGGTCGTCGTGCCAAGGGAGCGGACCCATTCGAAGAAACCGAAGATCTGAGACCGGCGGTCTTCGGTCGGGAGGAGCGCCTCGATGGCCGACCAGGAGTCGATCGCGAGAAGGGAAAAATGGGTCCGGCGGTGCAGGTCTTGCATCTTGCCCTGTAGCAAGGAGAGCACGGAGTCCTCTGTGGCCGCCTTGCCGCCGGACGAGTTCGCCATACGACGCGTGGTCGCCGTGAGTTGTTCCCGACCCTCGCTGAGATCCAGGATGAGCAGGCTGTCCGATGCGTCCTTCGTCGAGAGGCCCAGGCTTTCCGCGTGTTCGAGCAGTCCCCCCGCGGTCTGCTCGAAGGTCACGTACATGCCGGGCGTCCTCCGGAGGGCGTTCTCGTGGAGGACGTAGTACGCGAGGGATGTCTTCATCGTCCCGCTCGCGCCACGGATCACGACGACGTGGCCCGACGGGATCCCGCCCTTGAGCACATCCTGATCGAGACCCTCGATGAATGTTTTCACGAGCGGCGTCCCCATCGTGGCACCTCAGGTCAGGGTCGTGCGTCGGATCCGGAGGCGTCCGCGGTCGAGCACGAGGGCGTGGTAGCCCGTCTCGTGCTTCGTGCCGCGCATCTTGACGATCCGGAGTTGTCGTTCCTCATCCTGTTCAGAAATGGGACTGATCCGCAACTGGATGATGCCGTCCGCGAGGTAGTACTCGTCGTGGCGCTGCGGACGGCTCCCCGTCGTCCAGTCGGGTCCCTCCGTGACGATGAAGCTCGTCACGTCGAGGTCGCGCAACCAGTCGAACAGTTCCTGCAGCTCCGGCCGTCGGTCGGCGACCCCCGTCAGGACGTCGATCGCCTGAAGGCAGTCGATCACGAGGAGGTCGATGCCGCTCGTCGTGTGGATCGCGGAGACGGCCTCCTTCAGACCCGCCAGAGGGACGGGGGAGGACGCCATCAGGTTGCGCATGATCTCGCGGTCGACGATCATCAGGTTCCCCCGACGTTCGTCGAGATGGAGCCCGAGGGAAGCCATCTGGGCCATCAGGCTCGGCGTGCGTTCCTCGAAGCTGAGGTAGAGGCAGCGTCGGCTCGCCAGGGCGGCTTGATGGAACAGGATCGATAGACAGAGCGACGACTTCATCGTGCCAGGGAGGCCCTGGACCAGGATCACGTGGCCCCACGGGATGCCTCCGTGGAGGAGGTCATCCAGACCCTCGACGTACGTCTTCAATCGCTGGGGTCGCGGCAGTGCCTTCTGGCCGGACGCGGCGCCCGCGGCCGCGTGGGCCCCGGATCGGGGCATGGCCGCACCGTCCGCCCGGGCGGGCGCATAGCCCGTCCGCGGGTCCGGCCGCGACCCCCCTTGCATCGCGAGGAGGACCTGGCCGCCGGGGCCCAGGGCGGGGCTCCATGCGGCTTCGTGTTCGGCCGGTGATCGAGGCGACGGGACCGGACCCGGCTCTCGGGGAAGCTCGGCACGCTGCACCTGATCGAGGAGTTTCGACTCCAACTCGAGTCGCTTCGCCTTGATGAACGGCTGGTCGGGCCGTAGCTCGAGGCACCGTGCGAGGGACCGCAGGGCCTCCTCCGGTCGACCGAGGCGGTCCAGGACAAGCCCCTTCTCGCCCCACGCCTCCGCGTTGTCCGGGCTGAGGGTGAGGGTCCGGTCGAGTGCCTCCATCGCCGGGCCGGGCTCCGCCGAACGCCGGAGGACCTGGGCGAGTCCGAACCACCCTTGGGCATCCTTGGGCCGGAGCTCCAGGAACCGGAAGAACGCCCCGCCCGCCTCGAGGATGCGCCCGAGCCGCAGGGAAGCTTCTCCCAGGAGCAGCCAGATCAGGGGATCGCGGATGCCTCGCTGCTGGGCTTCCTCCAGGATGTGCAGCGCCTCCGAGATTCGCCCGCCTTTCAGCGCCTCGTTCGCGCTCTCCGTCGCCTGGAAGTCCGCGTCGAGCTCATCTTCGGACCCCGGCAGCGTCTTTGCGGACAGGTAGCGCTCGAAGCGCGTGGAGCTGTCACCGCCCCGCGATCGGAGCAGCTTCGCGTACACCTTGAGGGCCGTGGTCTCCCCCTCCCGCGCCTCCTTCTGCGGTCCCTCTCGCTCCGGTTGCTTGGCAGGTTCGGAGCCAGCCGTCGTGTTCTCACCCAGGACGGCGGTGAACACCTCGCCCGACATCACGCGCTCGAGCACGACCGATTCTTTCTTCGACACGCCCTTGTGCGCCGCCGTAAGCGGACGCCCGCAGCGCCTGCACTGTGTCGAATTTGGTTTGTTCGTCGCGTTGCACTCGGGGCACTCCGTCGACACGGTCATCGATCACCTCGGATCGCGGAGGTCCCTTCCGCCGGTCTTCATTGGAACGCCTCGATGAGCGCGCTGAGCCGATCGAACTTGTGCCAGATCGGGAGAATCCGGTACCCCCGCATGTGATGCATTCGGACCTCCTTGTTCATCTGTTCGTCGAACCGCATCTCGATCACCCCGTCTGTCAGCGACCGGAGCATGTTCATCGTGATGACGTCGTGAACGCCATCGTGGACCGCGTACGCGATGAAGCCCAGGTTCGACTTCACGCGGGCCGTGACAATCTGCAGAAACTTCCCAATCGCCTGGCCGGAGTTGTGCAGGAATAGGGTCGAGACCGAGTACACGAAGATCCTGACGGGCGGACCGAGAGCTTGCGCCGCCTTGTGGATCGCCATGTCGATCCCCTCGAGGTTACTGAAGCTCGAGACGAGGAACGTGCGCCGGCCCGGCGCGGTGTCCGGATGGTCCTGAGCCGCTGGGCTGTAGCAGTCGACGAAGGCGAAGGTGTTGCCTTCATGTTCCGTGAGGTCAAGTCCGAGCGCCTTGGCCCGCAGTCGAATCTCGTCGGGATGGATGTCGAGTGTCACTAAGACGAAACGTTCCCCGATGCTCAGGGAATCACGGGCCTGCATCAGCAGATACTCGAACGTGCCCACGCCGGGGGGGCCGTTGACGAGGACGGAGTAGTGGGTCGGGAACCATAGAAGGAGGAGATAGACCTCCTCGGGTCGACCGAGCCAACTCCCGTTAGG
>JBQTHW010000166.1:0-4087 GCA_052389495.1 Methanobacteriota archaeon
CCACCGTCGGCCGTCCGCGGTCTCCTGGCCGGCCGGGCCATCCGGGCGGGTCTATTTGGACTTGCCGACGGCGGCGAACGTATAACCGCGCGCGTCATCGCCGCGCGCGTGCCCGGTGATCGGCGCGTCCTCCTCGCGAATTCGATCTACCACCTGACGAACGACGCGGCGGTCACCGTGATGGCCGGGCAGATCACCGTGCTGCGAAACGCGTTGCAATTCGGCGCCTTCGAAATCGGCCTTCTGAGCGGCGTCGGGCTCCTCGTGACGGCCGTCTTCCAGATCGCCTTCGGCGCGATGTCGGACCGGCGGGAGCCGTCGCGCTTCCTGTCGTCCGGCATCGTCCTGCTTGGGGTCGGCACGATCCTCCTCGCCGCGTCGACGAGCTGGCAGATGCTCCTCGCGATCGTCGCCCTTTCGCGGATCGGCGCGAGCTTCTACCACCCCGTCGGGATCGCGTGGATCGGGCGGGAGTTCGAGGGCGAATCCCTCGACCGCTCGATGGGCTTCCAGTCCGCGTTCGGCGACTCCGGTGTCATCCTGGGCCTAGCGAGCGCGGCGGTCCTCGGCGCGGGCGTCGCATGGCAGGCGCCGTTCGTCGTGTGGGGTGTATTGAACCTCGCGGCCGTCGCGATCGTCCTGGCGATCGTGCCGAGGCGCCGCCTCCCGCCGCCCCGTCCGGCGGCCCGGGCGGACTACCTCGGGATGGCGCGCGACGTCCGCCTGTGGCTCTTCCCGCTGGGCCTCGGCGGCGCGTCGTTCGTGATCTTCACGTCGTTCGGCCCGCCGCTCCTGAAGGACAAGTTCGGATTCTCCGACGCGGCGTCGGGCATCGCGATCGCGGTGTGGATCCTCGCGGGCGCGACCGTGGCGTTCTTCTTCGGCCGCGTGAGCCGGAGGTTCGGTCGCTTCCGGACGCTCGTCGCGTCGTACGCGCTGCTCGGGATCGCGTGCGTTGTCGGCGCGACGGTGGCGAACGAGTTCCTCGTCCTCGGCGCCTTCTGGACCCTGGGGTCCGCCCTGTTCGTCACGTACCCGGCGCTCTTCTCGTTCGTCTCCGAGGCGAGCCACCGCGAACTCAAGGGTGCGGCGTTCGGCTTCATCTTCTCGTTCCAACTGCTCGGGGGCGCGGTCGGCTCGTTCGCGGCGGGCGCCCTCGCGGGCGCGTTCGAGTCCACCCCGACCGTGCGCGCGTCCGTCCCGTTCGCCCTGTGCGCCGGGCTCGTCCTCTCCGGGTTCGCGTACCTTGTCGCCCTGAGGCGGCGCCTGGGGAACGCCGTACCCTCCCCGACCGTGCCGCCGGCCCTCTGAGGACTCACAGGATCGGCGTCGCCTTCGCGCGAAAGCGAGCGACGATCCCGAGCGACACGCCGAGCAGCGCGGGCAGGACCTCCAGCAGGAGGTCGAACGCCTCCCGACGGAGGATGCCGACGAGGAACAGGATGAGGCTGATGAGCCCCGCTCCGGAGCCGAGCAGGATCAGGAGCCGGCCGGTGCGGACGCGGTCCGCGTGGATCAGGTACGCTCCGAGGAGGACCGCGATCCCTCCGAGCGAGGCGATCGCGACGAGGACGTACGCGAGCACCAGCAGCAGGAGGGGGCGGTCGCCCAGGAACCCGAACAGCAGGCTGACGAAGCGATGGACGCCGCGCGCGCCGCTGTACCCGACGAGGAGGAGCAGGCCCCCCGCGATCGCCGCCAGGACGGCCGCCTCGTCGTTGCGCCGCATCGCGTCAGCGCCCTCGGGCGGCCGCCGCCTGGAACGCCTTCAGGTTGTCCGGATGCGCGTCGAAGTACGCGCGGACGGGCGCGAGCTCCTGGTTCACGCCTGCGGCGACGGCGGCCTTCAGGTCCTGCGGATGCAGCTCGCCTCGCGCGTACGCCTTCGCGACGTCCGAGTACGTCGCGTAGGCCACGTCGCCTCCGAACTTCCGGTCCCGCGGGACCTTGAGCGACCCCGCGCGCGGGAGCACGACCGCCCGGGCGATCTCGAGGACCGGATTGCCGTCCGTGGCCTTGGGCGGACAGTACGCTTTCATGATCTTCCGATCGACCTCCGAAGGCGGGTCGTTCAGGAAGACGCTCGAGTCGGGCTTCGACTTCGACATCTTCGCGTCGACGGGGTCCATGCGTCCGCCGCCCTGGAGGCCGGGTAGGAGGGGCGTGTGCAGCGCGACGACGCGCTTCCAGCCGAGCTTCGGCGCGACGTCCCGGTACAGCATGTGCGCGTGCCGCTGGTCCATGCCGCCGTACGCGAGGTCGAGGTCCATCCACCGGATGTCGGCGACCTGCATCGCCGGGTACACGAGCTTCGACGCGTCGAGGTCCGCGTCCTTCGCGTCGCGGCCCATGATCGTCAGCGCACGCCGGATCCGTGCGACGCTCGATGCCTTCGACACCTCGAGCACGAGGCGCCAGTAGTCCTTCTGGGAGACGAACTCGTTCGCGAAGCGGTACTCGACGGCGTCGGGCACGCGGAGCGCCCGGAAGCCGTCCTTGAAGTACTCCCCGCACAGGCGGATCGCGTCCAGGTCGCCCCCGAGCTTGTCGTTGATGTACGCGTGCCAGTCCGCGAGGAACACGGTCGTCCGGAACCCCGCGCGGACGAGGTCCGTGATCTTCGACGCGACGACGAACCCCGTGCCGAGGTGCATCAGCCCGGAGGGCTCCAGCCCGACGTACGCGCGAGGCGTGCCGCCGGCGTCGAGGAGGGCGCGCAGCTCGTCCCGCGTGACGACCTCCTCGGCCCCGCGGACGGCGAGCTCGACGCGCTCGTCGGTGGACACGGGACCGCGCAACCTCCCGGGCCGGGATAAAGGTTCGCGCCTCGACGAATCAGCGCTTCTTCAGCTTCTCCTTGACCTTCCGAGCCGCGTCCTCGACGCCGCCCGCCGCCTTCTCGATCGCGGGCCTCGCGCCCTCGACGGCCTTCTTCGCGGCCTCCTTCGTCACGCGGACGGTCGTGTCGGCGACGGGTTTCATCCTCTGTGCGACCTCCTTCGTCGCGCGCGCGGCCTCCCGGCCGACGGGCTGCATCGCCTTGACGAAGTCGTCGAACGCCGGCTGAATCGTCTTCACCGCGCGGTCGACGGACGGCTGGATCGCGTCCGCGGCGCGCCCGACGACGGCCGCGCCTCGGTCGACGATCTTCCTCGCGGTCGCGGCGAGGTCCCGGGCGAGCCGGTCGAGCTCCCCCGACGTGAGCCGGTGCCCGCAGGCCGGACAGGTCGCGAGGTTCTCCGTGAGCGGCGTACCGCATCTCGGACAGTTCATGACGTCACCGCGCGCCCCACACCCTCCCGTCCGGAAATCCCTTTCGGTCGCGGACCCGCGCGGGCCCGGACGACGACGTGGTGGATCCCCGGGGCGTACGACTTCACGATCCGCACGTTGGCGTCCTCGACGACGACGCCGGCGTGCGACGCGGCGGCCCGGACCTGCGCGAGCGGCACGTCGGGTACGTCCTCCGCCGGCGCCAGGGAGTGGACGAGGAGCGTACCCACGTCCCGCAGGCAGGCGAACGCGACATCGAGGTAGCGCGGGGCGTCGAAGTGCCCCATGACGACCGTGTCCGCGACGCCTCGAGGCGCGACGTCCCGACAGTCGCCGAGGCGGGCGGCGACGTTCCCTGCGCGGTTGAGCCGAACGTTCTCGAGGAGGTACTCGAACGCGACGGGGTTCACCTCGCACGCGTGGACGGTCGCGGTGGGCACGCGGACGGCGATCGGCAGCGCGAAGTACCCGATCCCCGCGAACAGGTCCACGACGACGTCGCCCGCGCGGACCGCGTCCGCGGTCCGGCCGCGCTCCGCGACGTTCCCGGAGGAAAACATGACTCGGGCGAGATCGAGCATGAAGCGGACGCCCCCTTCGACGTGGACCGTCTCCGTGCGGTCGCCCCACAGCGGTCGGATGTCGGGCGTCCGCATGGGGCCGTGAACCCCGGAGCGATCCTCGACGACGGTCCGGGCGCCGAGCACCTCCCCGTGGATGCGTCCGATCGTCCGTGCGTGGGCCCGGCCCGACGGCGGCAGCCGGATCACGACGACGTCGCCGATCCGCTCCCAGCCCGCGGGCACCGCGGAGG
>JBQTHW010000167.1:0-2778 GCA_052389495.1 Methanobacteriota archaeon
GCCTCGGCACAGGGGCCAGTCGGGGCACGCGAGGCCGGACCCCGAGGCGCTCGTGTACCCGCCCATCAGCATCGTGCCGAAGACGGCGATCGCCGAGCCGATCGAGAGGAGGCGAAGGACCGCGACCCGACGGACCGGACGCATGGCTCCGCGATGGGAGCGGGCGCCGCGAGATAAACCCTTGGCCCTCATCCGGCCGCGCCGCCGTCCCGCGCGAGGGGGACCGCCGCGGCGAACACGGCGATGCCGAGAGCGAACGCGAACGCGCACAGGATGCAGACCGCCTGGATGACGACCAGCTCGACGAGCGTCAGGGCGGCCCCGACCGCGACGCCGGCACTCGCGACGGCGAGAATCGACCGCCCGATCGACCAAGGGCCGAGCCGCTCACGGCCCGCCAGGTGCGCCGCGGAGAGCGCCAGGAGGGTCCCGAAGCCGCCGATGCCCAAGGCCGCCGTCGGGACGCCGCCGAGCGAGGCCCAGGGGCTCTCGCGGACCTTCGAGCAGCTGAAGTACGCATCCAGGTCACACCACGTCGCGCTCGCGGCCTCGTACCACTGCCACGTGAGGTAGCCGGAGACCGCGATGCCGAACGCGGCGAGGGCCGCGATCAGGAGGAGCCGATCGCCGCGGGTCATCCTACGCACCGAGGGCGGCGTCGAGGGCCTGGGCGTAGCTCGCGGTGCCCGAGGGCGCGACGCCGACGAAGACGCGCGTGATCACCCCGTCCCGACCGAGGATGAACGTCGTCGGCGTCGACCGGATCCCATAGGTCCGGACCGTCGCGCCTGTCGGGTCCATCGCGTACGTCCACGGCGTGCCGTACTGCGTCCGGAAGGCGTTCACCCGCGCGTCCGTGTCCTGCGAACCGATCAGGTTCGCGTCGACGCTCAGGAAGCGCACGAGGGCGCTGTAGTTTTCGTGCACGGACGAAAGGACATCGCGGGCCTCGGTCTGGCAGAACGAGCAGTCCACGTCCATGAACTCCAGGAGGACGGGCGTGCCGAGGAACGAGGAGAGGCGGACGTTCCCGCCATCCGTCGTCGGCAGGAAGAAATCGGGCGCGACCTGGCCGACGTTCGGCCCGACGTTCGGGAAGGGGTTAAAGGCGAGGACGACAAGGAGGACCGAGAGCCCGACCGCGACGGCGGACACGATCCCGATCCCCGTCCGGCTCACCGCGGGACGCACCGCCGTGCGGGCACGGCGTGCCGCTTCCCTCTCCTCCGCGCTCAGCACGTCCGACACGTCGACGCTCGCGCGCGGATGCTGATCCCGGATGTGGCGCTCGAGGTTCTCGATCTTGACGGCCACGCCGCATACGGGGCACTTCCTAACGGTCATCTTCGCCGAAAGCACGAGATTTTCGGAAATAAACGTTGCGACGATATCGTTCGTTGGTATCGTGGCGGAAGAAAACCTTCCCATCGACGTCCCGATCGACGTACGCGAGGCGGCGATTTCGATGTCCCCGCTAAGCCGTCCCTCGGGCTCCCGCGCCCTTTCCAAGCGGACGGAGGGTCCCGCCCAGGACGAGTCCCGCGGAGATGAGCACGAGGTTTTTGACCACGAACTCCCCCTCGAGCGTGAGCAGGAAGGGATTTCCGTCGACGAAGATTCGGTCGGGCCGGAGCGCAAGGAGGGCGAACGTCCCCGCCATCTGAAACCAAAGGAGTCCCAGGACGATCCGCATCGCCTTCCCGACAAGGAGGCCAATGCCCACGGCGACCTCCCACAGGCCAAGGACCGTCACGAGGAGGGCTGGTGCGATCCCTGGGACGAGCCCTTCCGCGAGGTGGCTCACGGGGCTTTCGCCAACCAGCTTCAGGGCCCCGAACCAGGCAAACACGAGGCCGAGGGAGACCCGAAGGGCTCGGGGGCCGTGTCGGGTCATCACGCGGACGAGACCCGTATCAAGCCGCGCAAGTGAGAGGCGGAGGCGATCGAGGGCGCCCGCGTAGACCGCCATACGATCAAATTCTGTCCGGACGTCCTCTTAGACTTGTGGTACGTACACTGCGGCGCACGGAGAGGGAGTGGGGACGCAGGGATTTGAACCCTGACCGACGGGTTTCTTCCGCGCGGGGAGCGACCCACGCGCGTTGTCCGCGAACCATGGGTCGGCGCTCCAGTCTGTCATCACCGGATCAGCAAACCCGTTCGCGTTCAAGCCCATGACTGGAGCCCGTAATTCTACCAGGCTAAACTACGTCCCCATGGCGCCTGCGCGTCGGCTCGGGAGTTTCCCGCGTGGTATTAAGTTTGCGTGGCGGGTCGGCTCGCGGCTCGCCGCGCCTCTCGGTGCGCGGTCCGGAGCTCTTGGACGATCGCCGCGACGAGGACGATCTCGATCGCCTTCGACACGATCCCGAGCGGCTCGACCCGATACTCTGCGCCGACGAGCGGGAGTTCCGGGACGCGCGAGAGGACGTACAGGACGATGAGACCGATGCCGCCGAGGAGCCAGGCACGGAGGAGCCCCGGTCCACCGCGAATAAGCAGCCACGCGCTCGCTAGCTGGATCGGCGCAAGGATCGCGAAGAACGCCACATGGAGCGGCGTGTCCACGTGTTCGCCGATCGCCAGCATGTGGATCCCTCCGTCCGCGAAGAGCGCGTACGCCGCGAGGACGCGCCGGCCGCGGGCGCGGTCCCACAGAACCTCGGGCCGGTCGTATGCGTAGCCGAAGAACACGAGACCCATCGCCCACGGGACGAGGACGAACCGGGTGAGGTCCCCACTCACGACCCCGCTCGCGACGCCGCCGCCGAGGACGAG
>JBQTHW010000168.1:0-4567 GCA_052389495.1 Methanobacteriota archaeon
TCAACGCGGCCCAGCTGTTCGGCTGGGCCTCGTTCGAGCTCATGATAATGGGCCTCGGCCTCACCGCGGTGACGTGCCCATTCCTCTGAGACTTCCCGACGGCCGTCGTTTGGATCGGGGTTCTCGCGGCGTGGGTGACCGTTCTCGCCCTCGGCGGGCCCCTCGTCGTCATCCGGCAGTGGCTCGAACGCGTCGCCGTATGGCTCGTGATTGGGAGCACATTGTGGCTGAGTTTCGTCGTCCTCACAGACCCGGCGTTCCCCGCCCGGTTCGCCGACCCGTCGACCGCGCGTCCGGGTTCCGTGGGCCTCGCACTCGACCTCGTGATCGCCTTGCCGATCTCCTGGTGGCCCCTCGTCGCAGACTACAACCGATTCGGCGGCCGGCCGCGCGAGAGCTTCGGTGGGACCTTCGTCGGCTACACGCTCAGCAATTCCTGGTTCTTCTTCCTCGGCGCGGCCATCCTCGTGGTCTTCGGGCTGTCGGGTCAGAGCAGTGGACCCGTCGCGTTCGTTCGCGCGATCGTGGGCACCCCCCTGGGCGCCCTTGTGCTCCTCCTCATCGTCGTCGACGAGACGGACAATGCGTTCGCGAACGTCTACAGCACTGCGGTCAGCGCCCAGAACATAGCGCCCCGCGCTCGCCAGCGCACTCTCATCCTCGCCGTCGCCCTCGCGAGCTTCGTCGCGGGATCGATCCTCGCCACCGTCTGGCAGAGCTTCGCCTCGGTCTACGAGGGATTCCTGTTATTTATCGGGGGCGTCTTCGTGCCCCTCCTTGGGGTCCTCGTCGCGGACCAGCTCGTTCGCCGGACCTATGACGTGGCGGAGTTCCGCGACGCCGCGCCTGGCATTCGACCCTACGCAATCGTCGCCTGGGGCGCGGGAATCGCGGCCTACTACGTCATTAGGCTGTTGCCGGACCTGTCCATCAGTCCAATCGGGGCGAGCATTCCCAGCTTCGCCATCTCGGCTCTTCTGCACGGCGTCGCGTATCGCCTAACCAGACCAGCAGCTCAGCGTCCGTCCACCTAAGCATCCGCATCGGTGTGGCCTATCAGTAAGGTTTTGGAACCGAGGTCGGCGTGCGTCTCGGCCTTGCGCTCCCTTGGTCTCAAGGACCTGGTACACAGGCTTCGAGGCGTCCACTGCAAGTTGAAATCCAAAGCGAAGCCCTAAGTCCCGAACAGCGATGATCCCCACATTCCACGCACCCCGCGCCGGCGTGGAGGCCCGCGGCGCTCGTCGCATGGATGGCGGGGACGGCGCTGTACTTCGCGATCGCGGGCGTCGGACTCGCCGGGACGACCGTCGCGTGGCTACCGAGCCTTCTCGCGAGTCCGATCGGGGCGAGCCTGCCGTCGTTCGCGGTCGCGGGCGCGGTCCACGCCCTCGCGTCCCGACTGACGTCCCCGGCGGCGGGTCGGACGCCCGCCTGAGCCGCCTCCATGGCACCGCCCGCGCGGCGCGGGCGAACGTGCGGTTATCAGGCCGGATTCCGGCGACGACAAGGCTTTACGATTTCACACGGACGCCGCGGCAACCCGGGAGATTCGTGACCCTCGACCGGCCCCCGCTGGGGGGGAGGCCCACCCGGACCCGTCCTCCCGCGTCAGCGACGGCCCTCGCGGCCTTCGTCGTCCTAGCGTGCTCCCTCGCCCTCCTGGCTCCGGACGTCCGCGCGGGCCCGGAGATCCTCCGGGAGTCGTACGCCCCTGCGACGTGGGACAACTCCTTCGCGAACGTATGGGTGAACCAGCCCGTCGCGCAGTCGTTCCTCGCCCGGACGAGCTTCCTCCTGACCCGCGTCGAGCTGTACGTGTTCGACCAGCCCGAGGTCCAGGCACCGGACATCCTGCAGGTGTTCATCGCACAGGACGCCGGCAACCGGCCCGGCACCGTGCTCGCGAGCACCGCCCGGCAGGGGCAGCAGAACTGGACGTGGGTCCCCTTCAGCTACTACCCGTGGGTGTCCCTCACCGCGGGGCAGAAGTATTGGATCGTCGCGGAGGACGCGGAGCCCCGGCCGAAGGGCTACGAGTGGGCGATGAACGCGGTCGGGGGGTACGCGACGGGGGAGGCACAGTGGTACGATTCGAGCGCGTCGACGTGGACGAACGGCACGGGCGCGGACCTCTTCTTCAAGGTGTTCGGGATCTCCGGACCGTCGATCGTCCTCGAGATGGAGCCTGGGCTCTGGCCCGCGGACCCCGGGACCGTGTTCCCGATCGCGCTGTCCTTCAACAACAGCGGGAACGATCTTGCGTCGAACGTCCGGCTGGACGTGGACCTTGACGCCGGGCTGACGTACGTCGCGGACGACGCGTCCGCCTCGGGTGGAATCGTCGTGGGCACGCTCGCGTGGGCCTTCGCGGACGTCGCCCCGGGGCCGCATCGCATGACGGTCTGGGTGCGCCTCGAGCCGGACCCGGAGTACTTCGACGGGCAGTCGCTGTCCGCGTGGGGCTTCCTGAACTACACGGACGCCTCCGGGGCGCCGCAGGCGCCGTCCCTCGACGTGACGACCGTCACGGTCCTCGTGCCCGTCGTCCGGGGCGTGGCCACGCCGAACCCGGCGAACGTCGCGCCGGGAGAGACCCTCAACATCACGGTCTCGTTCTACAACCTCGGGTCCGGGCGGGCGGCCTGGCTGTGGGCGAACGCGACGGGCGTCGCGCGGCTGACGATCCTCGGCGACGACGCCGCGACCGCGGGCGGCACGCTCGTCGGGCCGAACGCGTGGCGATTCGAGAACGTGACGAGCCAGGCGTACGTGTTCAACGTCACCGTGCGCGCGGACATCGCGGCGTGGCCGGGGGACCGACTCGTCCTCCGAGTCAACCTGACGTACACGGACGGCGCGGGGCGACTGTTCGAGAGCCGCACGGTCTGGGGGTCCGCCGCGATCCACGGCCCGAGTCTCCTCGTCGAAGGACTCACGCCGTCCGCCGAGGTCCATCCGGAACAGGTGCTGTCCGTGACGTTCCACTTCAACAACACGGGCGACGAGGCCGCGGGCCGCGCCTGGTTGAACGTCACGCTCCCGACGGACACCCTGTTCCTCGATTCCTCGCTCCCGGGCATGCGGTCGGGCAACCGAGTCGAGTACGCCCTGACGGACGTCGCGGCCGGCGTCCACAGCGTCACGATTCGCGTGCGCGTCGCGGGCGCTGCCTCGCCGGGCGCCCGGCTCGATTCGCTGGCGACCCTCGACGTGGCGAACGCCTCCGGATCCCTGCTCCGGCCGTCCACGGCGTCCGTCGTCTCGATCGTCCGAACGCCCCGGTTCACGCTCGACGTGACGGCGTCGGCCAACAGGGTCGCCCCCGGCGACGTGATCGACGTCGAGCTCGCGTGGAACAACTCCGGCAACGAGGCTGCCAGGACCGTGTGGATCAACTTCTCCCTACCGGACAAGACGCTCCTCGTGAACAGCTCGCGGCCGTGGTCCTCGACGAGCGGCGCGACGTACGGCTGGCGCCTCGCGGACGTCGGGTCTGGGGCGGACCGAGTGTCCCTCCGGCTCGAGGGGAGCGCGCGGCTCGAGGAGGGCGAGGCCCTCGTCGCGGTCGCCACCCTCGTCTACGAACGCGCGGACGGCGTCATCGTCGCCGCGGCGAACGCGTCCATGAACTTCGAGGGCCTCGTGGGGGGCCCGACCTCGGGCCTCGAGTTCGTGTTCCTCTGGGTCGCGATCCTCGTGTCCGTGTTCCTACTGTTCCTGCTCCTCGGCTACTGGGACGTCCTGCCGCGTCGGCGCGCCGTCGTCGACGACGTGTTCCTGCTCCACAACAGCGGCATCCTGATCTGCCACTACTCGACGACCCTTCGCCCCGACGTCGACTCGGACATCGCGAGCGGGATGCTCATGGCGGTCCGGAACTTCGTGGCCGACGCCCTCCGGACGAAGAACGGCGCCCTCGAGGAGATGAAGTACGGGGACCACCGGATTCACATGGCGCACGGCGTCCACTCGATCCTCGTCGTGTTCGCTCGCGGACGCAGCGGCCGGAGCTTCGAGACGCGCATGGCGGAGGTCCTTCGGAACATCGAGATCGCGTACGCCGGTGTCCTCGAGTCGTGGAGCGGGAGGACGGAAGAGTTCAAGGGCGTCGAGGAGCACCTCCTGCGGCTCCTGAACGCCTGAGGCCGCGCGTCCGCCTCTCGTACGTTCCGGCGCGACTCCGGACGGAAATGGAATGAAGCCGCCGGAGGGCTTCGATCCCCCGACCTGCTGTTTACGAAACAGCCGCTCTGCCGGGCTGAGCTACGGCGGCGCAGGTCGGCAAATCGGCAAGGGGGATATGCGCCTTTCGGCGAGTCCCGTTCACGGGACCGTGGGGCGTAGGCCCTCGCCCTGACCGGTTGGGTGACGGTGGAGCCGGCCCGACCGGCCGGCTGCCCCGCCCGGAACGCCATGCGACCCGGCGTCGCGCGCCGAACGTTTATGCGGGACGTGCCCATCGCGGCTGCGTGCCGCGCGTCTCCGGGTCGTTCTACGACGGCCGAGGGTTCCGCACCGGCACGGTCGGCTGGGAGGACGACGTGATTGTCGAGGTCCGGTCCGG
>JBQTHW010000169.1:0-1995 GCA_052389495.1 Methanobacteriota archaeon
GTCTGAGTCCGATCCCCCGAGGAATGTTGCATATACGAGCCCCCCGAGGGGATCGAATTTCGCGAGGAAACCATCCATTCCCTCTCCGTTGTGGGTCGTGTCCAGTGCTCCCGGTGTCGTCGGGAAGTCCGACGAATTCGTGGACCCTGCGACGTACACGTTGCCAGCCGAGTCAAGGGCGACCGCGAGACCTGCGTCCTGCAAGCTCCCGCCGAGGAGGGTTGAGTGGAGGAGTATCCCCGTGGGAGCGAACTTCGCTAGGAACACGTCATAGTCCCCAGTCAGGGATCCATCGAAGGCGTCGAGGGTCGTAGGGAAATCTGTGGAATTCGTGTAGCCGACCACATACGCATTCCCTTCAGGATCGAAGGCGACATCAAGAGCCCAGTCGGCCGAGCCGCCTCCGAAGTACCTTCCCAAGACAACCCCCGGACACTGGATGCCCGGTGGCGGGGCGGTGCTGAGGGTCTGGGGGCTCGAGGCCGTGATGAAGGGGCACGGAGGCGTCGCCGTAGGAACGTCCCGTGTCGCCTCGCCGCGCGCCGTCGGCAACCCCAACGCGGGGGACCCTGCGACGAGCGCCGCAACGACGACGACCCACAGGAGGCAGACCGACCCCCACCACGGGCCCACGCCGGAGCATATGACGAGCCACGAATATATACCGACGGCGACACATTCACGCGGTTTCGTGTCGCTCCGGGTATAAGGGCTCGCCGCCGGGTCGCGCCTCCATGCGCCTGTACGATCCACGCATCCTGCGACTCCTCAGCTTCCTCACGCGCAAGCAGGCGTGGCTCCTCCCCAGAGATGTCGCGGCGGCCTTCAAGATTGAAGGGGGACCTGTCACTTCGCGGACCGTACAGCGGTGGTTCGCGTTCCTACGCGAGCAGGGAGGGTTCGTCTACTATCCGTACCCGAAGGCGAACGTCCTTGGCCTACAGGACGTACTCGTCCGTATCCATGGGCTGAGGAACCCGGCGATCCTCAGCGGGCTCCCCTTCGCGGCCTCCTTCAACGTGGAGATCGCCCTCTCGGATGGCCATCCGTTCGTGAGCCAGGCGTACTGGGTCCCGGGGACGGCCTTGCGTGCCTTCGACGAATACTGGGCGGCCGCGCGGGACCTCGGCCTCCTGGAGCGGGTCGACATCCTGCGGGCGAAGAACACCCACACGATCTTCTCCCCGTTCCATGAGGCAATCACCGAAGAAGGCAGCGCACGAATCGAGGGGCCGTTGGACAACGCGTACTTCGGCGCACTGATCCGTCGGAACCTCCGTGAGCCGTTCGAGGTCCGCCTCTCAAAGATCCTTGCCGCCTCACCACTCGTCATCCCGATCGTCGTCGAGCACATCTGGCAACACTACTCGTCCCAACACGTGTGGCAGGCGATCCGCGCGTCGGGCGACGCGAACATCATCAAGTACGGCGGCGGCGCGATTCGCAAAGCCCTCGAACGTCCGGGCGCCGCCCTCCGCCTCGTGCAGGAGCAGTGGAGGAATCTGATGGCCGACTACGACAGCGTCTTCCTGCAGCCGCGCGTGTTCTTCGACTGGCCGTCGATTCGTAACGCAACGTTCCTGAGTTTTCTGATCCGGACGGATACGGACCGGATGATCGAAGAGGCGATGCGCACGTCGGAGCATTCGATCGTCACGGCTCTCAAGCCGGGCCTAGGCGCTGAAGGCGAGTGCCACGTGACCTGCTTCGTCCCGGTCGACCATCAGCTCGACGTGCTCCGCATTGTCGGTGAACTTCACCGCGGCCGCGATGCGCCACTCATCTCCATGCAGGATCGGAAGGCGACTTTGGAGCTGTTCCAGTCCTCCTTTTGCCGCTTGGATTGGCGGCTTTTCGACCCGGACGACCTCTCGTGGCGATTCGACGCCCCGGGTTACTCGGAAAAGTTGAAGAGCCTAAGCTCTTGATGCGCCTTTTCCTCCCACTTGGCCCATGGCGTGTCGGCTTGTCGGTTGCGCCCGGGCTTTACCACGG
>JBQTHW010000170.1:0-5057 GCA_052389495.1 Methanobacteriota archaeon
CCGGCGGACGTGGCGGACCCCGCCGTCCGGTACGCCCTCGAGGTGCGCGCGTGAGCGCGACGGAGACGGACGTCCGCCGGGGCGTCGCGATCCTCGAGCAGTACCGCGCCCAGATCGAGGCGTTCGCGCAGCAGCAGGAGATCGTACGCGTGTCCCTCGAGGAGCACCTCCGCGCGCGCGAGACGCTGTCGAGGTACCGGCAGGCGGGCGTCGGCACGGAGGTGCTCGTCCCCGTCGGGGCGCAGTCGTTCCTCGTCGGCGAGGTGAAGGACGCCGAGAAGGCGTTCGTGGGGATCGGGTCCGACCTCGTCGTGTTCGACGCGATCCCGGCGCAGCTCGAACGGCTCGACACGCGGATCAAGTCGATCACGGACGCGGCGAACGCGATCGGGCAGCGCCTCGCGGAGTTGCAGCGCCGCGCGGAGGCCCAGGGCGCCCTCGTCGAGGACGCGTACGCGAAGCTCGCGGAGAGCCGGGGCGAGCGGACGTAGATGTTCAAGGCGCTCCGCGAGAAGCTGAAGGGCTGGCAGGAGAAGGCGGAGGCCGAGATCCCGCCGGACGCCGTCGTGGGCGAGAAGGGCCGGCGAATCGACGCGAAGAAGCTCGACGAGGTCCTATACGACCTCGAGATCGCCCTCCTCGAGTCCGACGTCGCGTTTGCCGTGGCGAAGGAGATCGTCGACCACCTCGCGGAGGACCTCGAGGGCCGTCGCATGTCGAAGGACGTCCCCTTCGAGCGAGGCGTCGAGATCGCCCTCCGGAGCGCGATCACGAAGGCCCTCACGGTGCCGCCGCTCGACCTGTTCGCACACGTGGCCTCGAAGCCGAAGCCCGTCGTGATGATGTTCGTCGGCGTGAACGGCACGGGCAAGACGACGACGATCGCGAAGCTCGCGTACCACCTGCAGAAGCGCGGCCTCACGTGCGTCGTCGCGGCCGCGGACACGTTCCGCGCCGGGGCGATCGAGCAGCTCGAGCGACACGCGGAGGCCGTCGGCTTCCGGCTGATCCGGCACAACGCGGGCGCGGACCCGGCGGCCGTCGCGTTCGACGCGGTCGAGCACGCGCGGACCCGCGGCCGGGACGTCGTGCTGATTGACACGGCCGGCCGCATGCAGACGAACCAGAACCTCATGGACCAGATGCGCAAGATCAAGCGGGTCACGGAACCGCACCTCGTGATCTACGTGGGCGACGCGCTCGCGGGGAACGACGCGGTCGAGCAGGCGAAGCAGTTCCACGAGGCCGTCGGCCTCGACGGCGTCATCCTGACGAAGATCGACGCGGACGCGAAGGGCGGGGCGGCCCTCTCGATGGCGCACACGATCGGCAAGCCCGTCGTCTTCGTGACGGTCGGCCAGGGCTACGAGGACCTGCGGCCGTTCGAGGTCACGTGGATGGTCGACCGGCTGTTCGGGGAATCGTGACCTCACGCAAGCGGGACCCAGCCGAGCCGCTTCCGGACGAGCCACACGAGGTTCTCGACCGCGTCCCGGACGCTCCGGATCTTCTTGGGGCCGATCCTCGCCCGGTACTCGATCGGCACCTCCTCGAAACGGAGGCCGGACCGGAGCACCTCGAGCTTGAGCTCCTCGGAGAACGCCATGCCGTCGTGGACGAGACGGAGCCGCGGCAGGATGTCCCGGCGGAACGCCCACATCCCGGACTGGGAATCGCGGATTGGGTACCCGACGAGAAGGCGGAACGCCGCGTTCAGGATGCGGTTCCCGACCCTGTGCGTCCCCGACATCGCGTCGCCGGTCAGGCGCGAGAGCCGGTCGCCCGACACGAAGTCCGCGCGGCCCTCCTCGAGGCGCCGCAGGAGCTCGGGCACGTGCGACGCCGGATACGTGAAGTCCGCGTCGAGCGTGACGACGTACCGACCGCGCGCCGCCTCGAAGCCCGTCTTGTACGCACGCCCGTACCCGCGCCGTGGCTCCGCGACGATGCGCGCGCCCTTCGCCGCGGCGATCTCGTTCGTCCGGTCGCGGGACGCCGTGTCGACCGTGAGGACCTCGACGTCACGGCCGACGAGAACGGCCTGCACCTCGTCGAGGACCCGCCCGATCGAGGCCTCCTCGTTCATCGTCGGCACGACGACGGAGACCTCGGGCACCCGCGCGCGATGCCGGGGTTCGACCATAAGGGTTTCGCGTCACGTCGGACGGGAGCGACCGAACAGCTTGTACCCGGCGTAGCCGAGCATCGCCGTCGCGAGGCGGAGGAGCGACCAGAACGTCGCCTTCTGGCGGAGCATCGCGAACGGACGGTAGTTGCGCCACAGGGCGCCGTGCTTCAGGGTGAGCTGCTTGCGCCCCGCGCCGTTCCACAGCGCCTGCCGGAGGAAGTCGTACGCGGACCCGCGCGTGCGATGGTAGACGATCGCGGCCTCGCGGACCGCGATGTCGTGGCCCGCCGTGACCGCGCGCAGGTTCATGTCGATGTCCTCCGCGGTCACGAACCACTCGTCGAACCCGCCGATCTCCTTCAGGACGGAGGCCCGGTAGGCGAGGTTCGTCGACGGGTGCGTGACGTCGGACCCGCGGACGATGAGCTCGACGCGCTCCAGGTCCTCGAACGGACGGTACCCGATCTGAATCGTGTGCCCTGCGACGATCTCGGCGGAGTGGAGGGCCTCGCGCATCTCGTGGAGCCAGAACGGGCTCACAATCGCGTCACCGTCGACGAAGGCGACCGCCTCGCCCCGGGCCTTCCTGATCCCGAAGTTCCGGCCCGCCGCGCGCGTGCCGCCACGGATGTAGAGGCGCGCGAAGTCGTACCTCTCCTCGTACCTACCAACAATCTCACGTGTCAGATCCGTGCTCCACGCGTCCACGACAATGACCTCGAGGGGCGGCTCCTGCGTCACGAGGCTATCGAGGCCAGCGGCGATGTTTCGCGCCTCGTTGCGGACCGTGACGACCACAGAAATGAGCAACGGGGGCGCGTAGGCGTCTATCCGTTATCACCGTTTCGGAGCCGCTCTCCCTTCCACAAAATCTCGGATTCTCCGGGGGCCGCGGACCGTCCTCGCGAACCCTTGAATCCCCGGACCCCCACTTCATCCACGACGACGAGATCCTCGAAGCCTCCGTCGCGAAACCAGCCGAGGACTTCGCCCGGAACATGGCGCGTTTGGAACGGCGGCGCGAGGTCGTCGTGGAGTTCGAAGGCGATCGTTCGGATCTGGGCTTCTCGACGCTCCCGAGGCGTCACGGGACGCCCACGAATCGAGCGCACGGCGAACTTCGCGGTGTGGTACAGCTTGAGGGGCGGCGCCATCATGTAGCACAGGTAAAACAAGAGGTCCTTCCGCACCCTGTGGGAGAAGCGTACCGCATCGCGGATGACCTTGTACAGAGACAGCTTCCGCGAGGAGTACACCCATACATAAAGACGGCCGCCGGGTCGGACGACGCGGGCGAGGTTTGCGAAGGCGCGTGGGGTATCGCCCGTGTGGTGGATCACGCCCATGGACCACACGACGTCGAAGGCATCGTCCGCGAGGGGGATGTCGAGGAGGCTCCCTTGCACGAGATGGAGGTTCGGGAGAGCGGCGGCCTGCCTGCCGACATAGTCGATGGTCGGCGCGACGTCGAGACCCACGACATCCCCGCCAAAGGACGCGAGGCCGCGCGTTAGCCGCCCGGAGCCACAGCCCGCATCGAGGACCCAGCGATGGCGCAGATCCTCCGGCCGCAGATCCAATGCGTCGAAGAACATCCTTTGCTCCTCCTCCCGCGTGAGGCCGAAGAGAAATTCGCTCTCGAACCGTCCCGCTTGGCGGCGCGCCCACTGGGCCCCGAACGCCCGTTGGGTCTCTCCGACGAAGCCCTCGCCCACGACCATGCGGGGAATCCCGTCACGAATCGGATACGACGTGGCGCATGCCTCGCAAACGAGTCGGCCAACGCGCACGTCCCCGCCGGCCCGCTCGGCGGCCTCGAGGTACAGGCCCTTCCGGCAGCGGGGGCACGCCAGGCGGCCGACGAGGTCTTCTCTCATCCGCATCCGGGTACGGAACCGCGCTTCATTAGTCCTGCGATGTGGGACGCGAGGGGACGACGCGCGTTCTGCCCGGACATTTTCTCCACGAATCCTTTTATGGCCATCGTTGCTGCGGAGACCGTGCCCATCCGCGGCTTCGGGGGACGGCTTCGATGAGGGTCCTCATGATCGTCTCCAACGATGTCGTCCACGATTCCCGCGTCCTGAAGGAGGCGCGGGCGTTGGACGCGGCGGGGCATACGGTCACGTGCATCGGTTGGGACCGCTCCGGGACGCTGCCTCCCTCGGAACAGCACAACGGGATCGAGATCCGTCGAGTGCGCACCGACGGCGGCATGCGCCTGCTCTGGAAGGATCTCTTCCGCAATCCCGTGTGGTGGCGCCGGGCACGGCGCCTCGCTTCGCAGATCCCGTTCGACGTCGTCCACTGCCACGACCTCGACACGCTCCCGGTCGGGGTTCGGCTCAAGGAGGCCACCGGCAAGCCGCTCGTGTACGACTGCCACGAGGTCTTCGGCTACATGATCGAGGCGGACGTGCCCCGCGCGGTCGTCGAATACGCGTTCCGGCTCGAGCGACGCCTCGCCCCGCACGCGGACCGCGTGGTCGCCGCGAACGAGATGGTGAAGGAGTACGTCGACACGACGACCCGAGCGCCTGCGGTCGTCGTCCGCAACTGCAGCGAGGAGGTCCTGGACGTGTACCGGGCGCCACCCGGCAGGCCCTTCACGATCCTGTACCTCGGCACGCTCCATCCGAGCCGGTTCATCCTGCCCGCGATCGAGGCGATGGCGGACCTGCCCGACGCCCGGCTCCTCATCGGCGGCAGCAAGAAGCTCGCCCCGCAGGTGGAGGCCGCCTGCGCCCGGTCGAAGAACGCCACGTTCCTCGGCCTCGTTCCGAGCGACCGGGTCCAACCGATGACCGTTGAGGCGGACGTCGTCCTGTGCATGTTCGACCCGACGCATCGGATCAACCATGTCGGTCTCCGAACAAAATATTACAAGCGAATGCCGCCCGCCCACCCTTCCTAGTGAACCTAAGTAAGA
>JBQTHW010000171.1:0-3795 GCA_052389495.1 Methanobacteriota archaeon
GAGCTGCGGCAGCTCGTCAATGAACAACACGCCCTGGTGAGCCTCATGAATCGCGCCGGGCACGACGCGCTCGTACGGCTGCGTCCCGAGCTGCGGGTGGCCCCCGTACGGGTCATGGCGCACGTCTCCGAGGAGCTCCGTCTCGCTCGCCCCCGTCGCCAGGATGAAGGGACGCCGGGTGATGGGCACGAGGACCTTCCGCGGGCTCTCCTTCTCGACCTCCCGTCGCTTCTCGAGGGCCTTCTGGTCGAGGGCGCGCAGCATGTCGCCCGCGCGCTCGTACACGACGACCTCCTCCTTCCCGAACTGCTGGCGCGTCGTCGTCACCCGATCCCGGCCGCCCATCTGCGCGAGGGTGACCTCGAAGATGCCGCCGAGCAGGTCGCCGAACGGATTCCCGACGTTCGCCTGGGCGACCGCCTTCGGGCGCGCGCACTTCGGGCACATCCGGTCGCCCGGGGAGCTGTACGTGCCGCAGTGGACGCACTTGTAGCCAAGCCGCTCCGCGACGTTGATCGGCGCCTCCTTCGGGTCGATCAGGTCGCCTTCCGCGCCGGCGAGCCGGTTGCGCTCCGCCAGGACCTCGTCGCGCTGCTTGACTTCCACGAGGGGCCGCTCCGGGTTCTCCGGGTTGTGGACGACGCGGATCTCCTCCTCGACGGGGGGCAGGTGCAGGCTCAGCGCCTGCGCGATCATCGACTTGCCCGTGCCCGGCGGCCCGACGAGGAGGAAGTGCCGGCGCTGGCTCGCCGCGATCCGCGCGAGCTTGACGGCCTCGTCCTGGCCGATGACCCGCTTGAGCGGGTCGTCCGGGATCAGGATGTCCGCCGTCGAGTCGATCGCGTCGAGCGCGAACGCGTCGTCCGTGGCGAGGAACCGGCTGCGCGCGATGGAGGTCACCTCACGCCTACGACGCGAAGTCGGACCGGGTCCACACCTCGAGGCCGGCGGGCTGCTTCGTGATCGTGCCCATCTTCGTGCCGACGATCGAGTGCATGTTCATCTCCGCGGCGATGTCGAGGATGCGCTGCGTGATGATCCCATCGAAGATGAGGGCGCGCGCCGCCTTCGTCGTCTTGAGCGTGTCGACGAGGTCCCGGACGGGCACCTCCGCGGCGACGCTGTCGTCGTCCGCGAGGAGGCGCGCCTTCGAGGAGCCGCCCATCGCGAGGAGCATCTCGCGGTACTTCTCGAGCTTCGGCGTCAGCGTGCGGGTCGTCGGGGTGAGGGGCGGCGGCGCGGCGGCCGGCCGGAACTCCCCGCCGCGGGGCTCGGGCCCGCGGGGTTCCGGCGGCATCGGCCGCGGGGCCGGCGTCGGCTCGAGGTCGACCGGCGCGGGCCGCTCGTCTCCCTTGTACACCTGGCCCTGGTACCCGGACATCTCGACGTACTGGTCCGCGGCGACCTTGTTCCGCAGCGCCTTCATGATCTGCTTCTGCGTCATCTCCTCGACCTCCCGCCCGCGCGGCGCGCGCGCGATGAAGTCGAGCTCCGCGACCTGGAGCAGCTCCTTCAGGATGAGGTCGCCCCCGCGGTCGCCGTCCACGAAGGCCGTCACGGCGCGCTCCTTCGACAGCTCCTGGATCGTCCGGGGCACGTTCGTGCCCTCGACCGCGATCGCGTTCTTGATGCCGTTCCGCAGCAGGTTCAGGACGTCCTGGCGGCCCTCGACCACGATGATCGCGTCGCTGTCCGCGACGTTCGGGCCGGCCGGGAGGCGTTCGGGGCCGAACGAGACGATCTCCGCGACCTGGACGGTCTGCCGGACTTCGTCGAGCAGGTCCGTGCCCGTCGTCTTCGAGTCCTCGACCATCTTGCTCAGCAGGGCGCGTGCGCGCTCGATGATCTTGTTGCGCTTCACGACGCGGACGTCCTCGACCTTGTCGACGCGGATCGTGGCCTTGCACGGCCCGACGCGGTCGATCGTCTCGAGGGCGGCCGCGAGGATTGACGTCTCGACCTGGTCCAAGGAGGACGGAATGAGGATGATGCCCTCCGACCGCCCCTTCTTGCTCTGGACGTCGACCTCGATGCGGCCGATCCGGCCGCTCTTCTGCAGGTCCCGAAGGTCGAGCTCCTCGCCGAGGAGCCCCTCCGTCTGGCCGAAGACCGCGCCGACGACGTCGGGCTTCTCGACGATGCCCTCCGCCTCCATGCGGGCCTGGATCATGTACTTCGTCGTACTGGGATCGATGTTCATGGTTTCCCTTCGTTCTGGGTTCTCGTGTGTTCCGTGGGCTACCGCCCGGCGCCGCGTCTTGCGGCCCGCTAATCCGGACGTCTCTCAACCCCGAAGGGGTCCGTCGCCTCGTGTCACGGGAGGCATGAAAGGATGATTCGGATGAGTGGGATCCGCGCGATGCGGTCCGGCTGGTATCCCGTCGGGCCTAGTGGAAGCGGCTGTATTTAAATATTATTGGGAGGTCGTTCGCGGGCCTGATAACACCTTCGGCCTCACGGCGCACGGCGTTTCGTGCGCCGGCTCGCCCACCGCTGGACCTTGCCCGCGTAGTACCGCTTCGAGGGCTTCGACCGCTCGCGCGTGGCGACGATCGAGGCGATCCGCTCGACGAAGCCGTCGAGCGATTCGACGTCGGAGATCTCCTTGCGGCACGCGCTCGTCAGGCGCGCCCGAAGATCGTCGTCGTAGCGGACGGCGTTCGCCGCGAGGCCGTCCCGGAGCTGGCGCGCGAGCCGGCCCCCGCGGACGTCCCAGTCCGTCAGGATGATCGCCTCGCGGTGGTCGCGCGCGAGGTCCTAGCACAGCGCGAAGAGGGTCGTGCCCCGGTTGATCGGCCGGATCTCCCCCGGTACGCCGAGGGCGCGCAGCGCGCGGACGTCCCGCTCGCCCTCCACGATGATCGGCGCGCTCCGGTTCTTCTCGACGAGGTCGTCGAGGATCCCCTGGAGCTCCTCGTGGACGGCCTCGTAGTCGACCATCGTCTCACCGCGGGGATGCCGCCGTCCGATCGGACGGCGACGGACCGCGTCCGGCTCGAACGAACGGCGCGGTCCTCATTAGGGTTGCGGCCTCCGGGCCTCGCGCCCGAGGCATCAAATAGCGGCCTCCGGATACGTTCGGCGTGCCCGGGGAGGACGCGGTCAACTTCGAGCGCGTGACGAAGGTGTACCGCGAGGAGACGGGACGGAAGACGCTCACGGGCCTCGAGGCGGACTTCTACGACAAGGTCGCCGCGTACATCGCGCGGCTCGAGGCGTCCGCGGAGAAGGAGGCCCAGGTGAACGCGAACTCTCCGAAGGCGATGCTCCTCCAGGACGAGCTGCGCAAGGTTCGCAAGAAGCGCGAGCAGATCTTCACGTACCGCGAGCGGAAGCTCGCCCTCCTCGCGTCGCACCGGGCGAGCGGGGCCGAGGTCGACCTCCCGAACCTTCCCGCGCAGGAGCGCACCCTGTTCGACGGCCTCGTCGCCCTGCTGCTCGGCGCGCGCGAATCGGCGTTCGGAGGCTCCCCGTTCGGGCGAGAGCCCGCGCCGGACGCGCGGGCCACGCCCGTGAAGCCGACAGCGGAGCCCCGCCCCACGATGCGCGTCGTGTCGAGCGAGGAGACAAAGCGGCCCGTCCCCGCGCCGAGCCTCAAGGACCACCTGGTCGTCCACGTCCTCGAGGACATCCCGCCCTTCGCAGGGATCGACCGGACGTACCACCTGAAGAAGGAGGACGTCCTCACGCTCCCGAAGACGATCGCGCAGATCCTCGTGGACCGCGGGAAAGCGAGGATCGTGCAAGCCTCCGGCCTAACAACCTGATGCGCTCGGGGGCCTGACATCGATTTCC
>JBQTHW010000172.1:0-9602 GCA_052389495.1 Methanobacteriota archaeon
GTCGGAGGTCCTCGCGACCCTGCGAAGCCAGAAGAAGAAATGATGAATCTTGGGGTCCGGTTTGCGGCACGCTCGTGAGATGGTTGCGCTGGGACATCAAGTGGTTTGGCATGGACGAGGACGAGGCCTGCATGTTTGAGTGCGGTACTACACAGACGTACTATTTCTACGTGGGATTCGGCACGGGAATCGCTCGCACGATGCCTATGCCCGCTTCTGCCTAGGGCCGGGGCCGCGCCCGGAGCCAGCCCCTCGCCGAGCGATGCACCCTTGTTACTCGGTCCATCCTGTACGTTGGAATCGGCCGGCTTTTTGCAGGATGCGCGTGACCCGAAATCTTATCTAGGCCATTCGTGCGTTGTGTGCAGGCAGAGAGAAGACCGATGAAGGCCCTTCCTCGTTGCGGGAAATGCGGGGACACCGACATCTCGAAACTCGAAGACGGCTCCGTTCGCTGTCGAACCTGTGGGTTGATTGCGGCGAATCAAGTGTTAACCCGCAGGACGCACATCGCCCATGCGTTCAAGCAGTTCACGGGAATCGTGGTTGCTGTCGTGGCCGGGGAAGCGACCGTCGCGGTTGTGCTCTCTGTCTTTGGGTTCAAGGTCGTCGGTGTACTGGGGCTGTTGCGATGGTCAGCGGTCTTGGACTCGTGATCTTCGGTGGTATCACAGGCGCATCTAACTTCATAGTTGCGGTCGGCGGGCTCAAAGTTGAACGGGAGCGTCGTTTTTCGAGCGCGAGCGAGACAACGTCGGTCATCTTGATGCTCCTCGGTCTCGCTCTTCTCGGCGTCGCCGCGGTGGCATATTTCGTGGTCCCGCGTTCATGGTTGTACTAAAGGCTGGGGGGCCTAAAGCCACGCCGTGCCTCCACGAAGTCGTCCCATGCAGATTCACCGCTCAGTTTCCCCTAGACGATAGCTTCGCATCGTTTTCCCGGAGTCTGCGCCTCTTCTGAATGTCCATGACGTGATATTATTCTAGTTCTACGATTATTGAATTCACATAAATTATTATCTGTAGTCGCGGCTCCGGCGATGTAATTTTCGGTTCCACAACGGACCCGATTTCCGTGACAATTCATCGCACGCAGGACCGCCCGGACCGTCGATAAAAATAGACATGGATGAATGAAAATAACGCGCTCTCGCCGAGCGTCTCCATCGCATCGCGCGACGCGATCGCGCGCGATGAACCGTCGCACCGATGGTCTTTTTAACTCACCTGTTCATTCGCGCGCCTCGCCGGGATGGGAGCACATGGTCCGCGTCGCCCTCTACACGAGAGTATCGACCGAAGACCAGGCCAAGGAGGGGTTCTCCCTGGAGGCGCAGGGCGAGCGCCTCGAGGCGTACTGCCGCGCGCGCGACTGGGAGGTCGTCGCGTCGTACGTCGACGACGGCTACTCCGGCCGCGAGACGAAGCGGCCCGCGTACCGGCGGATGATGGACGACCGGGAGGCGTGGGACGTCCTCCTCGTCATCAAGATGGACCGGATCCACCGCAACGCGCGCAACTTCATGGCGATGATGGACGACCTCCGGTCGTGGGGGAAGGACTTCGTCTCCGCGACGGAGTCCCTCGACACCTCGACGGCGATGGGACGGTTCGTGATGGACATCATCCAGCGCATTGCGCAGCTCGAGTCGGAGCAGATCGGCGAGCGCGTGTACATGGGGATGGCGCAGAAGGCGTCCTCGGGACCCGGCATCCTCGGCTTCCATTCGCCCCTCGGCTACCGCCTCGCGGGCGGCCGCCTGCGCGTCGACGATCCGGAGGCGAGCCTCGTGCGGACGATGTTCGACCTCTGCCTCGCGTGGCGCAGCCTCGAGGACATCGCCGGCGAGCTGAACCGCCGAGGCCACCGCACGAAGCGGGACGCGGCGTGGCGGCCCGTCAAGGTGTACCGGATCCTCCACAACCCGCTGTACGCCGGCTTCCTCCGCTGGGACGGACTCCTCCGCCGGGGAGACCATGAGCCCATCGTGAGCGTCGACGCGTTCAACCGGGCGCAGCAGGAGCTGCGTGGCCGAGCCGTCGCGGCCGCCGCACAGGGCCCCGCGACGCTCCTGGAGGCCTGACGCGTGGACGGCCGGTGCGTGCGGTGCTGGGGCACTCGGAACCTCGTGTACCGCGAGGTCGACGCGAACCCGCGCGGCGACCCGTCCGTGCGGCGGGAGAAGGTCCTCCTGTGCAAGCACTGCGCGGAGGCCTCCCCGGCGGACGCCCTCCTGTTCTGGGAGGTCTTCATGCGGTTCGGCTCGACGCGGGAGATGCTCCAGCAATACCGCGCGGCGACGGAGGAGGAGGCCCTTCAGAAGCTGTGCTCGGAGCGAGGGCTGAACGAGCGCGAGGTCCTGCGGCGCGCCCGCGGCGTGCACAGCGCCGAGGCGCTGAGCGGCGCGACGAAGAAGGCGAGCTCGTTCCTCGCGTACGCGAGCCCGTACGGCTACGACTACGTCGAGGGCGCGCTCCAGATCAAGCCCGACGAGGCGCGCGTCGTGACGATGATCTTCCGCCGGTACCTGGAAGGCAAGGGCATCGCGAAGATCTGCCAGGAGCTGAACCGGGACGGCCTGCGCACGAAGACGGGCCGGGCGTGGGCGAGCCAGACGATCGCAAACATCCTCAGCAACCCCGTGTACTGCGGCCTCACGCGCACGGACGGGAACGTGAAGCGGGGACGGCACGAGCCCCTCATCGAGATCGACACGTTCAACCGTGTCCAGGACGAGATGCACCGCCGGATCCGCCGGCCGGACCAGCGGCGAAACGGGACGCCCCAGCTCCGGCTGGAGGACTACGCGCGATGACGCGCGCGGCGGTCTACTGCCGGGTCAGCACGGAGGACCATGCGAAGGAGGGCTTCTCCCTCGAGGCGCAGCGACGCCGGCTCCAGGACTTCTGCGCGGCGCGCGGTTGGGCCGTCGCCGGGCCGTACGTGGACGACGGATACTCCGCACGGTCGACGGACCGCCCCGCGTACGCGCGCATGCTCACGGAGCGCGACCGCTGGGACGTCCTCCTCGTGATCAAGATGGACCGCATCCACCGGAATGCGAAGAACTTCATGCTCATGATGGAGGATCTCGCGTCGTGGGACCGCCAGTTCGCCTCCGTCCAGGAGAACTTCGACACCTCGACGGCGATGGGACGCTTCGTGATGGACATCATCCAGCGCATCGCGCAGCTCGAGTCGGAGCAGATCGGCGAGCGCGTGTACATGGGGATGGCGCAGAAGGCGAAGAAGGGAAGAGGGAGCCTAGGCTCGCCCCACCCGTACGGGTATCGGATCGTCGAGGGCTGCTACGTCGTGGAGCCGAGGGAGGCCGAGACGGTCCGCACGATCTTCCGCCGCCGCATCGAGGGCGACAGCCTCGAGCGGATCGCGCGCGCCCTCGACGACGCCGGGGTGCCGACGAAGCGGGGCGGGCCGTGGCGGAAGCAGACCGTCGCCGGAATCCTCGCGAATCCCCTGTACGCGGGACGCCTCGAGTGGGATGGGCAGGCGGCGAAGGGCGACCACGAAGCGGTCATCGACGACGAGACCTTCGCGCGGGCGTCTCCCGAGGCCCGGAATCGCGCGGACCGACTCCCGTCCACGCGTGTCTCGGATGGAGTCCCCGCCGAGACGTGAGCGATTCACGACCGGCAGGCCCGTGTTCGCACGCCTTCCTCCGGGGGGACGGCGCTTCCGCGCCTGCCGGGCCGTCCGTGACGGTAGACCGAACGTAAATGGGCGCACGCAGGCGGCCGTCTTGACAATCCATAGTTCTATATGTACACATAGAGCTATAGGGTCCCATGGTCCGGCGACCCCCGAGGCAGGCCATGGCAAAGCCTCGCACGGAGATCACGACGATCCAGCTCACGCCGGATACCCGCGACCGCCTGTACCGCCTCAAGTTCCGGCAGACGTACGATGAGTTTCTGCGGGAGCTTTGCGACCTGTACGAGGGGAGCGGGTCGAACGCACGGAAATAGGCATCGGCACCGCAGTTTATGTCGGACATATCATTTGTCATCTGGTTTGCAGACAGCTACACAAATGCTACCAATCACATAAAACGCCCGTTTCGCGCCACCCCGTGATAGGGTTATGTGGCGCGGGGCCCTTCCGCGGACGCGGATGACGAGCTGGACGGAAAAGTACCGCCCGCGGAGCCTCGACGAGGTCGTCGGAAACCCGACGGCCGTCGCGGAGTTGCGGAAGTGGGCGCAGGCCTGGGCCCGCGGCGCGCCAGACCGGCGGGCGGCGCTCCTCGTGGGCGATCCGGGGGTCGGCAAGACGAGCGCGGCGCTCGCGCTCGCTCGGGACTTCGACTGGACGCCGATCGAGATGAACGCCTCGGAGACGCGCAACGCCGCCGCGGTCCGTCGGGTCGCGGGGCGCGGCGCGGTCCTCCAGACCTTCTCCCCGACGGGGGAGTTCGTCCGTGCGGCGGACGGGGGACGGAAGCTCATCATCCTCGACGAGGCGGACAACATCTTCGGCCGCCAGGACCAGGGAGGCGTCGCGGCGATCGCGCAGATGGTCCAGGAGACCCGCCACCCCGTCGTCCTGCTCGTGAACGACGCGTACGCCCTCACGAGCCGCTCGTCGACGCTCAAGCGTCTATCGAAGACCATCAAATTCCAATCCGTTAACGCGTCCGCCGTGAAAAGTGTACTGCGGACCGTTGCGACGAGGGAGGGCGTGGACGTCGCGGAGGAGGTCCTCGAGTTCATCGCGGAGCGTTCCGCGGGCGACCTGCGGTCCGCGCTGAACGACCTCGAGTCGATCGCGGTCGGGATGACGGACCTGAGAGGGGCGGAGACCCGGTCGCTCGGCTTCCGCGACCGTGCGTCGACGATCTTCGTCGCGCTCCAAGAGATCTTCCGATCGGGGGACGCGAGGCGGGCGCGCGACGCCGTGCGCGAGCTCGACGAGCAGCCGGAGGACCTCATCCTGTGGATCGACCACAACCTGCCGTACGAGTACCCGGACCGGGAGGACCTGGCGCGCGGGCTCGACCGCCTCTCGAAGGCGGACCGGTACCTCGGCCGCGCGCGGCGCCGGCAGGCGTACGGCATGTGGCCCTACGCGAGCGAGATGATGTCGAGCGGCGTCGCGACGGCCCGACGTCGGCGGTTCGGCGGCGGCCAGCTCCAGTTCCCGCTGTACCTCTCGCAGATGTCCCGCACCCGGGCCCTGCGCGGCGCACGGAACAGCCTTGCGCGAAAGCTGGGCGCGAAGCTCCACACGTCCGCGAGGACGGTCCTGAACGACGTGATCGGCGACCTCCGCACCCTCGCGAGCGCGGACGCGGACCTCCGGGTGCAGCTCGCCGCGGAGCTCCGGCTCGATGACCGCGAGGCCGCGTACCTCCTCGACGAGAAGGAGGACAGCCACGCGGTGAAGCACCTCCTCGAGGCGGCCGCGAAGGTCGCCGTCGTCGAGGCGCGCGCAGACAAGCCTGCGGGCCTGGGCCGCTTCGACGAGGACGCGGATGCCGAGTGACGTCCGCGTGGCCCAGCGACGGCTCGTCGGCCTGGACGTCCAAGCGCGCGACGCGGAGCTCGCGACGAAGTACGTGTTCCCGTTCGTCGACGCGGACTGGAGGACGGCGTTCGTCGTGCTCGTGGTCCTCGGGTCCGCGCCACGTCTTCACCGCGGGCCGCTGCGGTTCGAAGGGACGCGACTCGTCGCCGACGTCATGGCAAGAGACCTCCGACCGGTCGAGGCGGTCCCGGTCGCGGAGTTCGCGGGTCTCGCGCATCTCGACCCTTGGTGGGCCTTCCGCGGGATCGGTGGCGTCCTGCCGGGTTGGGTACGGGCGATCGTCGCGACGAACCTCGCGGGGTCCTTCGACCGGGGCGGGGCACGGTACGAGGTCCACGATCTCGTCTTCGACGGAAGCCTCTCGCGCCTCGAGGCGGTCGTCGCAAAGGACGACGCCTTCCGATCGGCGACGTTCTCGCAACGCGACATCAATCTGGCTGCGCTCCGAAAGGGCCACCGCGTCTCCGGATAATCGCGTCCCGAAACGAATGGTTTCGGGCGACCGAAACCACGGAAAACCTTTATGCGGTCGGTCGGTTGGACCCCTGCGATGGACGAGGAGAAGCGCGAGGTCCTCGAGCGGCAGGGCTACCGGATCGTCGGAGGGCACAGCGGGGTGAAGCTGTGCCACTGGACGAAGGCCTCCCTGACGAAAGGCGTCGGCTGCTACAAGCAGACGTTCTACGGGATCGAGAGCCACCGCTGCCTCCAGATGACGCCGACCTTCGACGCGTGCAACCTCACGTGCCAGTTCTGCTGGCGGACGCAGGAGTGGGGATCCGACAGCCTCATCGAGGCGGACGATCCCGCGGCGATCGTCGACGGCTCGATCGAGGCGCAGCGCCTCCTGCTGAGCGGCTTCAAGGGCAACCCCGCCGTCTCGCCGGAGCGGTTCCTCGAGGCGTGGCACCCGACGAACGTCGCGATCAGCCTGACGGGCGAGCCGACCCTGTACAAGCGGCTGGGCGAGATGATTGACGAGTTCAAGCGGCGCGGCATGTCGACGTTCCTCGTGACGAACGGCACGACGCCCGCCGCCCTGCGGCGCATGGCCGCCGAGGGCCGCCTGCCGACCCAGTTGTACGTGACCGTCGCCGCGCCGAACGAGGACGTGTACGAGCGCCTCCTCGCCGCCCGGTCCGACCACGCGTTCCGGAAGCTGAAGGAGACCCTCGCGCTCCTCCCGAGTCTCGACACGCGCACGGTGATCCGACACACCCTCGTCGAGGGCTGGAACCTCGGCTGGGAGGACGAGTACGCGGCCCTCGACGCGACCGCGGCGCCGGATTTCATCGAGTGCAAGGGCTACAGCTTCGTCGGGGAGTCGCGCCTCCGCCTGACCGCGGACAACGTCCCCTCGCACGGATCGATCCGCGCGTTCGCGGAGGGACTCGCGGACCGCCTCGGATACGCCGTCGCGGCGGAGCGCGAGGACAGCCGCGTCGTCCTGCTCACGCCGGACGGCGAGCTCCATCCCCTGCCGCAGGCGGCGGTTATCAGCCCGCCGCACTAGGCCGGTCTCATTTTTATAGAAGCCGGTGGATTCGAGCGCGGTCGCCGTGGCGGACCCTCTGGGAGATCTCCTGAACGTCCTGCTCGGCCTGTACAACGACCCCCTCATCTTCCTGCCCATCGCCTTCCTGTTCGCGGTCGCCGTCGCCATCGTCCTCCCGATCCCGATCGAGCTCGCTCTGTTGCGCGCCCTGATCGACCAGCGCTGGGGCTACCTGTCCGCGATCGCGCTCGCCCTCGCGGCCGGCAAGACGGTCGGCGCGTGGCTGATCTTCATCCTCGGTGTGAACCTGGAGGGGAAGATCCGCGCGTGGTCCGCGAGGTGGCGGTTCGCGGCCCTCGTCGTGCGGAAGGCGGAGGCGTTCGTCCGCAAGACGAAGTACACGGGGCTGTACATCCTCCTGAGCATCCCCCTGATGAGCGACACGATCCCCCTGTACATCTACTCCCTGTTCAACGAGGAAGGCCAGGCCCTGCGGCGGGACATGTACCTGATCGCGAACTTCCTCGCGGCGCTCAACCGCACCGCGCTCCTCGTCGTGTTGTTCTTCATCGGCTTGAACCTGTTCTTCTGACGCGCCTCGCGTATCGACGAGTGCACGCAGCGTGCGGCCGGCTCATCGGACGGTGCGGCTCCGCGACTAGGGAGAGGCCTCCCGGCGACGCCCGGCTTATACCGGTATCCGCTTTCCCTCTCGCATAGCCTCGCGGATCATTCCCGGTACTTTGGCGAACGCGCTGAACTCCTCCGGTGTGTAGCAGAGGAAATCGACCGCGTACTCGAGATCCCATTCGAGTCTCATGAGATACGCGCGGTCGATCGCGTTCTTTCGGCGGAACGCTTCGCTCACGACGATCAGGTCGACGTCGCTGTCCGGCCGCGCGCGACCCTTCGCGCGTGAGCCAAAAAGGATCATCTGGCGGATTGGATAGCGCCTCGATGCCTTCGCCCGGAAGGCACGTAGCTGCCGGATTAGACCATCTGACGGCGAACCCACCGTACAATCCTCCTCGCTGCATCGAGATACGACTCCGCCCGACGGCGGGTGATCCTCGGACCGCCAACATCCGGATACCGAGCCGCGACGTAGGCGTACGTGGCAAGCTTGCCGAGGTTGACGATGCGGGCCGGGGCGGAAACGAGCCGCGCCAGACGAGGCAGGTCGTGCGTCTTGGTAATCGTCCCCCGCTGCCGATGCTGCGGCGCCTTGAGGGCGAACTCCGCGCCTTGCTGGGCCCAGAACGATGCGGCGTCCGCGAAGCCGTCGTCGAGGAGACTCTGGGCGACCCGCAGATATCGTCCCGCTCGTCGGAGCCATTCTTCCGAACCGGCGGTGGGTCGACGGGAGCGGGCCATCCTTCGCGACGATAGGAGTCAGCACTAATGAACCCTCGGGGAGGCGGACGAGGGGACCTATCAGACCTGTAGCACGTCCCCCGTGAGTCGGTTCGTATGTCGGTTCTTTATCCGTCATGCCCGTTTCGCCTCGCCGTGTTCGACCTCCCGAGCGTCCTCCGCGCGCAGGAGGTCCTCGACAAGGCGTTCGCACGCGCCTCGAGGGCGACCGCGAAGGGGACGGACCGCGCCGCCCGCACGAGGAACCTCGCCGTCGCCCGCGTGCGGATCGCGGGGGACACGATCGCCTCGACCCTCAGTCGCACGGTTCGGGGCTTCCCAAGCGTCGACCGCCTCCCCCCGTTCTACGCGGAGCTCGTCGACGTCCTCGCGGACCGGGACGCGCTCAAGCACCATCTCGGCGCGGTGGACTGGGCCGCGAAGCGCGCCGCGGAGATCGCGCGGGAGTACCGGCGGCGCGCGGGGTCCGCCCCCGCGAGGGACCTATCGCGCCTTCGTGCGGAGGCGTTCGGACGCCTCGCGTCCATCGTGAAGCAGGTGGCGGACGACCTCGACGCGCTCGTCGCCGCGAAGATCGCGCTGCGAAGGCTGCCCTCGATCGATCCGGATCTTCCGACAATCGTCGTGGCAGGCTACCCGAATGTAGGGAAGAGCGCCTTCGTCCGCGCCGTCTCGACGGGCAAGCCGAAGGTCGCGGAGTACCCCTTCACGACGAAGGGCGTGAGCGTCGGCCACCTCGACGTCGGGCATCGCCGCTTCCAGGTCCTCGACACCCCCGGACTCCTCGACCGCCCGATGGAGAAGCGGAACCGCATCGAGCGGCAGGCGATCGCGGCCCTCGCCCACGTGGCCGACGTCGTCGTGTTCCTCCTCGATCCGACGGAGACGTGCGGCTATCCGCTCGAAGCGCAGACACGGCTCCTCGATGAAGTGCGCCGCATCTTCCCGGGTGTGCCGATCGTGGCTGCGGACAACAAGTCCGACCTCCCCGGGCCGATGGCCCGCCACAAGCGGATGTCCGCCCTCACAGGGCAGGGCGTGCAGGAGGTCCTCGACGCCGCGCTGGCGTCGCTCACCAGCCGCGGTCCTGGAGGCGCGCCTCGACGGGCAGAGCCTTAGCGTCGACCCCTTTCATCGCCAGGCCGAGGCCCTTCGAGGCCTCCGCGACCGTCGCGGGGTCGTCGAAGTG
>JBQTHW010000173.1:0-7696 GCA_052389495.1 Methanobacteriota archaeon
CCTCCTCTACTGAGCCCGCGTCGCCGGCGCGGGCGCGGAGAAGACTTAAGTCGGCGAGGCCCATGGGCCCGTCGATGGAGGACCTGGCCCGCTACGCGGCCGACCACCCGGACTTCTGCCACCCCGCCGCGGTCCGCGTGCCGGGGCACGGCACCCTCCCGAACCTGGACGGCGCGCGTCCCTTCGAGCTGACGGCGGACGCGCTCGCCTCGTACCGGGTCGAGACGCCGAAGGACCCGAAAGCGCTTCCGGAGATGCTGAAGCTCGGCCCCGAGGCCGTCGCGTTCTACGTGTCGTTCCGGCTCGCGCCGGCCGCGTGGGGCGTCTACGTCCGCGAGGCAGCCCTCCGCGCACTCCAGGAGGAGTACCACCGCATCGTCTGGCGGGACCTCGGGAAGTACGCGGACCGGGACGTCTCCGCGGAGGCGGAGCGGATCGAGTACGGGCTCGTCCTCGACTACCTCCTCACGCACAACCGGATGCACTTCCTCGCGGACCGCCAGGCGGCCCTGTGGGAGCTGCAGACGGGCGTCGCGAAGTACGCGCCGTACCAGGCCACGTGGTATGCGGCACCGCCGAAACCCGTGATGCACCCTGAGGACGTCGGCAATCTGGAGGAGGCGCTCGCGAACCTCGACGCGTTCCGGTCGTACGTGAACCCGGCGTACACGGACAGCGTGACGAAGCTCATCGAGGGCCGGCTCGACGAGCGGAACGTGCAGGAGTGGAAGGCGTTCTTCGTCGGCGGACGCTTCGCGGTCGAGATGGCGAACACGTTCTCGCGGCAGCCGCCCGGGTGGAAGGACTTCGTGAAGTTCCTGAACCGGAAGACGGCCGTCGGTTCGACGAACTACGTACGGATCCAGTACTCGTACAATCCGGATCTCCTGGAACGCGGGCAGCGGGAGCTCGCTCGACGGATCGCGGACGACGAGGCGCTCCTCGAGGGTCAGCCGAACCCGTTCAAGGCGCCTCCTCCCGACCTGCCGAGCGTCTATCTCCTCTAGGTTCGGCTCCACCGGCGTCGAACTCGGTTCACCCTCCGTTCCTGTGCGGCGATCTCCCGCGCCCGCCCGCGCGGAGCGTCCTCGTGGACCTGGGCGGCTCCGCTTGCGACGATGGACTTCCGAGCTCCACGGATTCGTACGCGGACATCGCGACCTGCCCCGCGCCCCTGGTGGCCCCGTACGCGCCCGCATCCTTCGCGATTCTGCGGTCCTCTCCTATGGATCGCGAGGCGAAGGGTTTCATACGTGCACGCCTTCGTCGCGCAGGATGCAGGATCCGTGGCCGACAAGGCGAGCGTCCCTCCGCGATCGCGACGCTATTGCGGATCTCTGCCGAGCGACCCTTGGCCCGGAGGACTACGTCCTCGACTACCTGGACGACCTCCTCCTCCGATGGGTCACGTTCGTGGCGCTGGACGACGACCGGATCGTCGGGGCGATGACCTACCATGAGGTCCTCGACGGGACCGCGTGGCTGAGCGCCGCGCGGACCCATCCGGACTTCCAGCGGCAGGGCGTGGCCGCCGCCCTCGTCCGCGCCTTCGAGGGCCTCGCCGAGATGAAGGGGCTCGGCGCCATGCGCCTCTGGACGGAGGTGACGAATGTCGCGGGGATCGCATCCTTCCGGTCCGCGGGCTTCCGAGAGGTCGCGCGCTTCGGCCGACGTGTTGCGGAGGCCACGGAGACGCGAGACGGCCCGACCCTCGAACGGTGCTTCCCTGACGAAGCGCTGTGGGCGTCCGCGGAGTCCTCCCGCATCCTCAAGGCGTCGCACTTCTACGCGCCGGTCGACTACGGGTTCGCCCGCGTCGACCGGCCGACGCTCGGCGTCCTCGCGAACCGCCGCATGCTCCGAGGATGGGCGGGGAACGCAGCGATCCTCGAAGCCTTCCAGGAGTCCCCTCGCGCGGACGTCCTCGGATTCCATCCGCTCCTCGGCGACGTGCGCGAACTCCTGCGCGCAGGGCCGTCCGTCGCGGCCGCGTTGGGCAAGTCGAGCGTCCAGGCCTTCCTGCCCTACGAGAAATCGATCCTCAACGTTGCGGAGTCCCTCGGCTACGCGTCCGGCACGTGGGCGCGCGAGGCGATCCTGTGCGAGAAGCCCCTTCCCGTCTCGACCGTCGTGCGGCGCACGCGACGGACGATGGCGGAGATCAACGCCTCGAAGCGCTCCGGATACGGCGCCCTCGCCCTCCTCGCACCGGCCCACGGTCACGGCCACGCGGGCCCGCACGAGGATCGATGGAACCCCTGATTGCGCCACCGTGTCGACCGCGCGATCGGCAGGCCCGCAGGACGCGGGCACCGTCCCGACGAGGGAACGCGAACGCGGGGACCTGACGCACGGGGATGGAGCCCTCACGGCGCCGACGGCGCCGCGGGCGACGGCGCCTCGCCGGCCCGCTCCGCCCACGCGACGAGCGCCGCGCACGCGATCGCCGCGGACAGGATCACGAGGGGGAGCAGGGACAGCAGGAACGGCTCCTCCGTGAGCGGGAGGACGCCACTCTGGAGCGCGAACAAGATGATGACGATGTCCGTAAGGCCTCGCCCGACGGTCCCGATCACGACACGCGTCTCCCGGCGCGTGAACCGGTACGCCCGGGCCAGGACCAAGGACGACGGCACGCGCGCGCCGATGAAACCGAGGGTCAGGAGGAGCGCGCCGAGAATCTCCGGCAAGCTGAACGCCTCGATCCGGATCGTCAGCCCGAGGTACACGAAGAAAAACGTGCGGAGCACGAACGTGACCTCCCCTTGGAACGCCCGGAGCCCCTCCCCGCCCGTCTCCTCGATCCGTGCGATGTCCACGCGGCCGAACGAGACCGCGAGGCCGAACACGAACACGGCGACCGCGCCGTTCCCGCCGACGACGCCCTCGCCGAGCGCGTACACGATCACGGCGATCGCGAGGGTCGCGATGTACTGGAACTTGAACGCAAGAAGGCCCGACAGGCCGGCGCGCCACGCGAGGCCCGCGAGGAGTCCGACGACGCCGGCGAGGCCGATGCGTGCCAGGTACGCAAGCAGCGCATCGACCGCGGGCGGTGCGCCGGGGAACCGGAGGGCGAACAGGACGACGACGACCGCGACGACGTTCCCCAGGACCCCCTCCAGGACGATCGCGCCGAGGGCCCTCGGGTTCAGGTGGAGTCGGGGCGCGAAGCTCAGCACAATCGTCGCGCTCGGGCCGCTGAACGCCGCGGCGAACGCGATCCCCGTGATGCCGCTCAGCCCGAGGATCCGGGTGACGATGATCCAGGTCGTGGCCATCGTGAGGCCCATCGCGACGAGGATGTGCAGTGCGAGGGTGCCGCTGCCGCGACGGCCGTGCCGCCGGAGGTTCAGCGCGAGGCCCCCCTCGAAGAGAATGAAGGCCAGGGTGAGGTGCGTGAACACGGGCAGGATCGGCTCGAGGTTCGCCACGGCGGTCGGCCCGAACGGCTCGATCGGGATCTGCGCGAGGACGAGGCCGAGGAGGAGAAGCATGAAGAAGTCCGGCACCCGGTAGCGCTCGAAGACGAGAGACGCCGCAAAGCCAACGAGGAGGAGCGTCCCGCCGATCAGGAGGGACACCCACGGCTCGGCCACGGCACCCGAACGACCGTGTGGGATAGAAAAGCGATGCCCTGCGCCGAGGCCATATGGCGCAACCTCCAAGGCCGAGGCGCTCGGGCCTCGTGATCCGGGGCCGCCTCTTCGACGGCGTGAAGCTCCTGTTCGCGGGGGGGTTCCGTCGCCGGCTACCCGGCGGCAATGCGACGGTGTCCGGGACCCCTGCCTACGCGAAGAGCGAAGACCGCGGCCCTGGTGGATCGGCCTAGCGGATTCGCTCGAGCTGGAACGAGCCGATCATGATCGACTTGTTCGTGTGCTTGTAGGGCACCCAGTCCCGCGTCTGGACCTCGCCCAGGCCCGCGACCTGCAGCATCGTCTTCTGCTTGTCGCTCTTGAAGTGCAGCGCGCCGTCGACCATGTGCTCCATCGCCTCGAGGGTCTGGTCCGTGTGCATCCCCCGCTCGAGCGTGAACGCGCTCACCGCCTTCGTCTGCCGGAGCCGGTTGACGAGCCGCTGGAAGAACGACATCGCCTCCCGCTCGTCGGCTTGGGTGATCGCGGAGCTGAGCGTCAGGAACGCGAGCCGGAAGTACGGGTACTTTCCCTTGAACTCCTCGTCGAACTTGTCGATCAGCGAGACGATGTTGTCGAACGCCGTCGGGCCGTCGACCCGCCAGACGTTCCGCTCGTGAATCGGCTTGCCCCCTGCGACGTTCGACGTGCAATCGATCCACCGGACGAGCCCGAGCTGCTCGTACTCGACGAACGTAGGCAGGATGGGCGCCATGTCCTTCGACACGTCGACGGGGAGCTTCGTGGTCGTCACGACAATCGCGGGCACGCCCTTCTTGAGGCCTTCCGCGACGAAGTTCAGGATCGCGACCTCCTTGCCGACGAACGCGGGCCCGACGAACAGGACGTTCGAGTTGAACGGGATGCCGCCGTACAGGAGATCATCGAGCCGCGGGGTGCCCGTCTTGACCTTTTCCGCGGACGTCTCGACGGCGACAGCCTCCTCCGCCGCGGCCTCGGATGCGGCGCCCGTGAGGTGGGCCCGGACCGCGCCCTCCCGCATCTCGAATTCCTTCTCCTTCTGGTACGTCCGGCGTTTGAATTCCTCCTCGCGTTCCCGGAGTCGCCGCTCCCACTCCTCGAGCTGGGCCTCGCGGTTCATGTCCCGCATCCCCGGCGTCGAACCGGCGGCGCGCGTCTCCCGCGTCTTCGTCTCGAGCTCGAGCTCCCTCAGGTGGAACTCGGACTCGCGCTCCTCCATCTCCTTCGCCTTCTCAAGGAGGGAGCGGTTCTCCGCGTTGAGCCGCTTGATCTCCGCCTGGAGGTTCGCCTGCATGTCGTTGAGCTTGCGCTCCCGGCTCTCGAGACTCTGTGCCTTCCGGTTGACCTCCTCCTGGTTCGACCCCGCGACGGCCTCCTTCGTCTTCGCGTCCTTGAGGAGCTCGGAGTACTTCTTCATCTTCTGGTCGATCGAGGTCTGGGCCTCCTGGACCGCGGCGGCCTGGCGTTCGATCTCCGAGGCACGCTCTTTCAACGCCGCCTCCTGGTCGGAGATGTGCTGCTCGCGGGAAACGAACTCCGATTCGCGATCCGAGAACCCCTTCCGCTGGTCCTGGAACCGCCGCTCGAGACGCGTCGCGCTGTCGTAGCGCTCCTTGAGCTGACTCTCCGTCGACCGCAGCTCGACCTCGAGCTTCCCGAGCTCCTTCTCCTTCGCGAGGATCTTGGCCTCCCAGTCCTTCAGCTCTCGGATCTTCTCCGACTCCGCCTTCGAGTGCGTCGCCTCGACGCGTTCCGTTCGGAGACGAATCTCGGAGTCTTTGAGCTGCAGGTCCTTCTCCTGCTTCAGGAGCGCCCGGCGCTTTTCCTCCAGGGCTTTGTCCGCCGCTCTCACGCGCTCCTCGTGTTCCACGGCGGACCGCTCGGCGGCGTCCGCGTCCCGGAGCTTCGAGGCGATCTCGATCGATTGGCGCTTCATCTGCTTCTCGTGTTCCGCGAGGGTCGCCTCGCGCGCGGAGATGCTCTGGGCGGCCTTCTCCATCCCCGCCTTCGCCCCCACGACGTCGGACTCGCGGTGCTTGATCTCCTCGACATGCGCCTCGATCTCCGCGCGGGCCGTCGTCACCTTCTTGTTGAGCTCGCGCAGCTCCTTCGCGGCCTTCTCGACCGCGACCTCGCGCCCCGCGACGTCCGTGAGCTTCGCCTTGAGGTCGCTCGCCTGGTCGTCGACTTCCTGCTGGAGGGCCTCCAGGTGCGCCTCGCGTCCGCGCAGGGCGCGCTCCTTGTAATCGAGCGCCTCCCGCTTCTTCTGGAGTTCGTTCTGGAGGAGGCCGACCTTCGTGTTGTCCGCCTTGAGGATCTCCCTCTGATAGACGCTCGTCGAGGACGCGATGATGTGCAGGAGGGACCCGGACATCTCCGTCGTGAGGGCCCCGACGAGGAAGACGAGCATGTAGAGCTGCTGGGCTTGTGGCGCGCTCGGGACCTGACCGCCGAGCACGAGGAGGACCAGGAGGATCGGCAGCACGATCGCCGACCCGATGCTCCCCGCCTTTCGGATGCCGAGCCCTTGCCACGTCATCGCCATCGAGATCACGGCGAGGGGCGGCCCCGCGACGGCGAACGGATACACCCAGAGGGCGAACGAGACGGGCACCCAGCCGATGATCATGAGGAGGATCACGAAGGACACGGCGAAGAAGAGGATCATCCCGAGCGTGCTCATGACGAAATGCCGGGAACGGTAGTGGCCGCGATACGGCTCGCGCTTGAGCCGGATCGCGTCCCACGACGCGATCGCGCCCACCGCCGCAGGCAGCAGCCAGAGAATGAAGTCCGTGTAGCCCGGCCGGGCCACGAGGCCCGCGAACGACGAGACGTTGAACAGGAAGAACACGTTCGCCACGAAGGCGACCGCGGCGGCGATCCCGTAGCCGTGCGCGTGCCGGCCGAACGACAGCTGGAGCAGGCCCGTCTCCGCAACCCCCGGTGGCGGCGGCCGCTTCGGGAACGCGTAGACCGGCCGCGCGGGGGCGGACCGGGAGTTTGAGAGCTGTCGCGACGGTGCCTTGCGGGCCATAGGATTCCCTGTCGGCGTCTCGCGATGGAGGGGCTTCAACCGCAACGAACCTGGTGACCTTACTTAAAGACCGCGCCGACGATACCATTCTTGATACGTTTCTGGCCCTCCGCGCGCCGTGGCGTCGCGAAGGGTTAAATGCCGCGGGGCGTTCGAGAGGGCCTCGGTGGGACGCTGCCCGACGTAGGCGAGACCGCGCCGGACTTCGCGCTCCCCTCCGACGACGGCCGCGCGATCGCCCTCAAGGACCTACGCGGGAAGAAGGTCGTCCTGTACTTCTATCCGAAGGACGACACCCCGGGGTGCACGAAGGAGGCCTGCGCGTTCCGGGACAATCTCGCGCGCGTCACCTCGAAGGGGGCCGTCGTCCTCGGCGTGAGCCGGGACGACCTCACGAGCCACGGGAAGTTCCGGGACAGGTACCGCCTCAACTTCCCGCTCCTGAGCGACGAGAGCGGCGGCGTCACGAAGGCGTACGGCGTCTGGCAGAAGAAGACGAACTACGGCCGGGAGTACTGGGGGATCGTCCGGAGCACGTTCCTCATCGACGAAGCCGGGCGGATCGCGCGCGTGTGGCCGAAGGTGAAGGTCGAGGGCCACGCGGACGAGGTCCTTGCGGCGCTGTGAGGTGCCCGCCGTGATCCCTCCGAACGTCGCGCCCCCGAAGACCCTCACCGTGACGTACGCCGGCGCCGAGGAGAAGCTGCGCAGCCAGTTCGTCTACCTCGTCCACGTCACGGAGGCGGAGATGGCGGAGAAGAAGATCGTCGCGGGGAACCGGCTCTTGATCCGCTTCCGGGACGAGGTCGTCGGGGAGGGGCAGGCGATCCTCGTCGAACCGACGACCCTCGACGCCCTCTCCGTGTACGACGCGATGCAGGCGGGCTATGAGAACGTCGAGGCGATGAAGAAGCACATCTGGGCCACGGTCCTCGCGGGCGTCCGGAAGACCAAGGAGGCGACGTTCTGGAAGGTCCTCTACCGGTGGTTGTGAGGCCGGATTCGCCTACCCCTCCCGCAAGCGCTTATATTCGTACCT
>JBQTHW010000174.1:0-2135 GCA_052389495.1 Methanobacteriota archaeon
AGCTCTACGAAGCGATGCGTCGTGAGGGCCTCTCTCCGACATCTCAGTTCTGCATCGAAGGATACTTTGTCGACTTCGCCTTCCCTGAGGCGCGAATCGCCGTCGAGGCGGACGGCGCAGCGTACCATGAAGGGGAACGCCGCGAACGCGACCGCAAGCGAGATTGGGTCCTGCGAAAACATGGATGGAAGGTCCTGCGGTTCTACGGAACGACGATTCACGAGCGGGCATCGAACTGCGCGTACGTCGTTAAGATGGAGATTCAGGCGAGGCGATAGCAGACCGACGTCCGATCCACGTGACAATCGCATCATAACGCGACTCCGGTGACGACCTTGGGCGGACCGGTCGATCAGGCATGTCTTCGATCCGCGGTCAGAGGACAGCGGCAGCCTGGGCCGATTCGGTGGACCGGAACGCCGCACCATATCCGATCCCCTCGGCGAGAGGCTTAAGTACTTGTCGCGTAATTAGTACGCGAATGACCTCCCTCGAGACCCACCGGCGGAAGGCGCGAGCATTCCGGGATTCGGCTGCGAAAATCGATGAACCGGCCCTTCTGGTCGAGGCGTGGTTCCTGAGCGCGTACCATCTCATCGAAGCCTGTGCGGCCAAGCGGAGGGTCCACATTCAGAAGCACCAGCGAGTGCCTGACGAGCTCGAACGCAACCCGGCCATACTGGGCGCACGCACTCGAGCCGTGGTCGAGGCATTCCGCTTCCTGGACCATCAGGCCCGGGCCAAGTTCGTCTACGGCGATTCCGGGACGAAGGCGGATCTTGCGAAGGCGCGGAGGAGCCTCGAGACGATCGAGTCGGCTTGCCAGGAGGTGCTGGAGTGAACCCTCCCAGGTTCGAGGAGGCAATCCGGGCCGCGGGCATGGAGCTTGCCGCGATTCCTGGCGTGCGATCCGCGGTCCTCTTCGGGTCAGCGGCCCGAGGCCGCGCGGCGGAGGAGAGCGACGTCGACCTCTTCGTCGACTGCGACCGGGACGCGGAGGATGCTGCCTGGAAGATCCTCCTCGCCCTCGACCGCCGGTTTGACGTAGAGTTCAGCGTCGTGTTCTACCGCCCCGAGGAGCGCGACGCCTTCGACAAGCAGTTCCTCGAATCCATCGTCCGCCAGGGACGGGTCCTGTTCGGCACCCTCCCCGTCGTGACTCCCGCCCAGCTCGACCTTCAGCCCCTCCGCCTCGTGAGCTACCAGACGGGCCGCCTGCCCCCGCAGAAGCGCGCGCAGTTCCTCCGGGAGGTGGACGGCTACGTGACACGGAAGCGTGTGGGAAGGAAGACGTACGTCGTCCGGAAGCCTGGGTTCCTGAAGGAGGTCGGCGGCTGGCGCGTCGGCCGCGGTGCCGTTATCGTGCCGGAGGAGTCTACGGAGGCCTTCGACGAGCTCCTCCGGCGATACGGGGCGACCCGCAGCATCATCGCCATCTGGTCCCAGAGACCGTGAAGGCGAACCCACGAGCGACGATAGCGCCATAATGCCACGCTGCATCGCCTCCGCGCATATCTTTATGGACCCGAGCCTAGATTCATCGACCTGGACCACAAACAGGGACGCTGTGTATGTTGGAAGAGCTTTCTTTCGGAGGTCTGGCGGCCGAAGAAGAGCGCCACCTTGCACAATACTTTCTGGAGACGCCCGAATTCCGTTCAGTCGCTCGTGGCGGCAAGACACTCGTGCTCGGTGAAAAAGGCTCGGGCAAGACCGCAATCGCTCGATATCTGTCTATCCGCCCATCGAGTTCGCCAAGGCCTACTGTGACGGTGGACTTGTCGCCCGACCTTTACTTATGGACTTCAGTGAGCAGGTGGATGGAAGAAGGAGTTCCTCCAAGCGCCGCGCGGAAGCTGGCGTGGAAGCTCACACTAATACAGTATCTTGGGCACTACCTACTTGCGAATTCTTTACACGCTGGTCCACTTTCGGACGGCCTGCAGGCCATCAGGGCTTTCCTCTACGAAAGCGACCTGTACATCGGTGATCCCAAGTGATGGGAGAAACCCAAGCAATGGGGCGCATCCATGTCAATGTTCTGGGATGGCGCCCACGTCTCGCTTGAACGCCTCGCGTCGAGAGAAATCGGTAGGCGCGCTGGCCTTGCAGCCCGAATAGAGCAACTGAAGGGA
>JBQTHW010000175.1:0-2926 GCA_052389495.1 Methanobacteriota archaeon
CACGACGAGGTAGTACGTCCCGCCCTGGGGCAGGTCGACCGCGAAGCTCCCCGAGGTCCCCTGCTCGGAATACAGGGCGGCGCCCAAACCGACGAACGCGTAGACGCGGTACTGCGACGCCGGGAACACGTGGATGTCGACGACGCCGCCGGCGAGCTCCTCATAGGCCGCCGTCACGCGGCCCGCCGTGAGGACGTCGATCTCGAAGACGTAGAACCAGTTCGGGCCCGCAGGGATCGTGACGGTCCCGCCCCGCGCCGGCGGGAGGAACGCCGTGACGACCACAGCCTGCCCCGCGAGGAACAAGGCCGCCCCGAGGACCAGGAAGACGCGGACCCGCCTGAGAGCCCACGCCGGCCTTCGGAACGCGAGCTGCCCCTCGGGCGCGTGAGCCAGGCGAGCTCCTCTCCCTCTCCGCCCCGGCCCGCCGATTCGGCCGACCGCTATATATCCGTTCGCGTGGCGGAGCCCGAGACTGTCAAGTTGACGCCTCCCAGGTAAGGTCCTGGACCCACGCCTCCGCCCACGCCTTGACCGAGCGCTCCAAGGAGCGCTGCGAAAAGACGTTGTGGAACCTCCGCGTCCGCCGCTTCGGGAGGCCGAACCACCGCTCGATTGCGGACCGCGGTCCCCACGTCCTCCATACGTATGGAAACACGTACCGCTTCAGGGCCGAGGGATACCACGGGCCCCGCCCCGGGCACCGCTACCGTCACCCTCTCGCCTCAACGGAGCGTGCGCTCCTGGGCCGTTCGTCCTCCGAGGCGATGTCAAGTTCTTGTCGTGGCGGGGGTCTTCCGGGCGCAGCCCGCGCCCTCTCAACGATTGCACTTCACCGAACACCCGCGAGGCCGGCCCAAACCGCCCTCGGTTCAAATCGGGGTGGACCCATACCTCTTCTACGGCCAGCGCGGTGCCAACCGGCGCCTCTGCGAGGCGTAGGGGGCGACGCGGCATCTCGTGGATGCGGGCCCAGGTCCTCAGCCCGAGCGGGCTTGTGAGGGAACGAGAACCGCCCGCAGACTCGACTGGCAACTAGCCATCGTCGTCCTCGTGCCGAATCACGGAGCGCACACCGATGCCCGTGAGACGGGTCTGCATGGATAGCGGCGCGCCGGCGAGATCCACGATCGGCCCTCCCGGCGTGACCCGGGCCGAGTAGATGCGGGGGAGCCGCATGACCAGGCGTCCGCCGCAGATCGGGCAGCGGGTGCCTGGCGAGTATCGAACGCCCAGGAGCTGGCTCGGCGTCTCCCAGCGCCGCAGATGCCGACCGAGAAACTCGTCGATCGCCGCAAGGAGAAGGTATTCGTCGATGTCCGCGAGACGGGTCTTTTCGTCCCACTGAACCGGCCTGCGCGCTCGTGGCGGGTCAGCCGACTTCGGGAGCTCGATGCGGCCGGGAGGGCTTCCCCGGTCCGCTGACGCAGGCGGCCCGGCCGGCCTTCTGGCATGCGATCCCTCTCCGGGAAAGCTCGATGGATTCCCCCTCTGTCCAAGCGGAGCGGATCGCGTGGTCGGACGATCCTCCATGGACGCAGCCGGTAGGGGGGACAGAAGGTCCCGCCATCGGTTCTCGATTTCCAAGCTCCGAGGCTGACCATCACGCACGTTCCGACGAAGTCGCAGGAGCCGCGTCCAGACCTCCACGAGGCGTTCGGCGAGTCCCGTGAGAGGCCCCGCCCGATCCCCCGCTTCGGCTCCGTCCCCACGCGGCACACGCACGCCCCGGGGTTCTCTCGAGGAACCGTGCGCGGCTCGGTCATGCGTGACGGACCGCGGCCCGCCTCGAGTGGCTCCCCCCTCTCGGAACCCCGCGTGATGTACTCGGAACACGATATATTACAGTTATGGGCGGAGCGACGCAAAGGCCAAGAGGACCTGGGGGTCCCTAAGATAGAAATAGGCTCTTCCTCTTCGGAAGGGCCGTGCTCGACATCCGCCTCATCCGCGAGAGTCCTGACGTCATTCGCAGGGACCTCGCCAAACGGGGCGCCGCCGACAAAGGAAAGCTCCTGGAGGAGGTCATCCGAAAGGACAAGGCGTGGCGGGACGACCTCCAGGCGGTCGAGGCCCTCCGCAGGCGACGTAACGAAATCACCAAGGAGGTCGCCGCGGCGAAGAAGGCGAACAAGGACGTCTCGAAGCTCATGAAGGAGGCCGCGGAGCTCCCCGGACGGATCAGAGACCTGGAGGCCCGCATTGACGTGTTCGGACGAGACGTCCGTAGTGGGCTGTTGCGCCTTCCGAACCTCCTGGACCCGTCCGTGCCCGTCGGCAAGGACGACACGGAGAACGTCGAGATCGAGCGCTGGGGCACTCCGCGGAAGGTCTCCTTCGACCTCAAACCCCACGGCGAACTCCTCGAGACCCTCGGCCTCGCCGATTTCGAGCGCGCGCGGAAGGTCGCCGGGGCCGGCTTCCTGTACATGCTGGGCGACCTCGTGCGGCTGGACCTCGCCCTCATCACGTTCGCGATCGACTACATGGTGAAGGCCGGCTTCACGCCGGTCTTTCCTCCGTTCATGATGCGACGCGAGGCCTACGAGGGCGTCGTGGACCTCGGGGACTTCGAGACGGTCATGTACAAGGCCGAGGGCGAGGACCTGTTCCTCATCGCGACGTCGGAGCACCCGATCGGCGCGATGTTCCTCGACGAGGTGATCGACGAGGACGACCTGCCCCTCGCCTACGTCGGGCTGAGCACGAACTTCCGTAGAGAGATCGGAGCCCATGGTGTCGATACGAAGGGCCTGTTCCGGATGCACCAGTTCAACAAGGTCGAGCAGTTCGTCTTCTGCCGGCCCCAAGACAGCCCGGCGTGGCACGAGAAACTCCGGGCGAACGGCGAGGGGATCTATCGCGCCCTCGACGTCCCATACCGCGTCGTGAATTGCTGCACGGGCGACATCGGGACCGTCGCGGC
>JBQTHW010000176.1:0-6922 GCA_052389495.1 Methanobacteriota archaeon
CGGGGTCGCCCGCGTGCGCGCGCAATCCGTGTACGGACGGATCGGGCTGACCGCCCTCCTGCTCGCCCTCGCCGCCGCGGTCCTCGCGCTCGTCGGCCTCGCGATCGGGCAGATGCAGGGCGCGGCGGCCGCGGCCGTGTGCACCGCCGCGTTTTTCGTTCCGGGCCTGGTGCTGTTCAACTACGCGCGGCGCCTTCGCCTCCGCGACGTCGCGCTTGCGCACGTCGTGGAGTTCGTGAAGGCCCACGGCGCCATCGACGCCGACGGACTCGCGACGGAGCTGTCCGTCCCTCGAGGCGACGCGGACAAGATCCTGCGCCGGGCCGTCGCGGAGGGACGCCTGCGCGGCGCGTTCGACGACCAAGGACGGTTCGTCTCCGAGGGGACGTTGCGATGCGGGCGCTGCGGGACCCCCCTGCCGACGGCGGACGCATGCCCGTCGTGCGGCGCCGCGATCGCGAGGTGATTCCGTGGCCTACCGAGGGTTCATCGCGGTCGATCTCGTCCCGAGTCGCTCCCTGTCCGACGTGATGCAGGAGCTCCGGACGTCCGGCGCATCGTTGAAGCTCGTGCCCGCGGAGCAGTTCCACGCGACCCTGAAGTTCCTCGGGGACACGGAGGACGGGCTCACGGGCGAGATCGTCGGCATCATGCGGAAGGCGTGCGAGGGCCACCCCCCGTTCCGCGCGACGCTCCGGGGGACGGGTGCGTTCCCCGGCCTCTCCCGCATGAACGTCCTTTGGGTGGGGATCGAGGGCGCACAGCCCCTCGTGGACATCGCAGCGCGCCTCGAGACGTCCCTCGCCCCGCTCGGCTTCCGCCCCGAGGAGCGACGATGGAGTGCGCACGCGACCGTCGCGCGGGTGAGGGGCGGCGGCCTCGACCGTGTGCGCCAGATCCTCCGCGCCCACGCGAACGATTCCTTCGGCGAGGTGCTCGTGGACCGGGTGCGGCTGAAGCGGAGCGCCCTGACGCCGCAGGGGCCCGTGTACACGACCGTCGCGGAGGTGCCCCTTTGAGCCCTACTTCCTCTCCGCGAACAGGCTCAGCCGGTCCCACTCGATCGTGTGCTTGAGCCGGTGCTTCTGGAGCACGCGGCTGAGCTGCTCCGCGACGCGTGCGACCTCGATCGTCTTGCCGCGCCCGTAGACGTAGAACTCGACGTCCTTCGAGATCGGGAAGATCAGCCGCATCGCGCCCTCGCGGTTGTAGCCCTCGGGCTTGCGGTTCTTCCGCAGGTCGCGCAGGTTCTCCTCGACGAGGATCTCGACGATCTCCGGGTCCTCGGGGAGCTGCTGGGACTCCTCGAGGAACTTCAGGAGCATCGGGCGGAACGCCGGCGCGAGGTTCTTCCATTTCACCTTCCGGTCGAACTTGAAATGGCCGCTCCTCGCCCGCATCGCCCCGTTCGCATGCTCCATTCCCTATATAACGATGCACGGCTCCGTGACGGTCCGCACGCCCGGAGGACAGCAGCCTTAAGACGAGGCACTTCATCGGACGCGCACGATGCGGACCGCGCTCACAATCGCAGGGAGCGACTCCGGCGGCGGGGCCGGGATCCAGGCCGACCTCAAGTCGTTCGCGGCCGTCGGAGTCCACGGGACGTCCGTGGTGACGTGCGTCACGGCGCAGAACACCCGGTCCGTCGACTCGATCTTTCCGCTCCCCGTGGACGAGGTCCGGAAGCAACTCCGATCCGTCCTGAGGGACTTCGACGTGCGCGCCGCGAAGACGGGCATGCTGTATTCCGCGGACATCGTCCGGACCGTCGCGACGGGCCTGTCGGGCACCGCGTTCCCCCTCGTCGTCGACCCCGTGATGGTCGCGACCGTCGGGGCGTCCCTCGAACGGGAGGGCTTCCGGGACGCCCTCGTGGACCGGCTCTTCCCGCGCGCGGACCTCGTGACGCCGAACCGCGTCGAGGCGGAGCGCCTCGCCGGGATGCGCATCCGTCGTGTCGAGGACGCGGAGAAGGCCGCCCGGTCGATCCGGAAGCTCGGACCCGGCGCGGTCCTCGTGAAGGGCGGCCACCTCGCCGGGCACCTCGTCGACGTGTTCTACGACGGCCGCTCCCTCCGTCGTCTGGAGGGGTTCCGACACGAGAAGGAGCTCCACGGCGCGGGATGTACGCTCGCGGCGTCCGTTGCGGGGTACCTCGCCCTCGGTGCGCCGCTCGTCGAGGCCGTCCAGTCGGCTCGCCGGCGTGTCGCGGCGGGCTTCCTCGCGTCGTACCGGGCGGGGCGCGGGGTCGAGCTGATCGACTCCCACGTGATCCCGGACCGCTACGCGGTGTGGGAGGCCGTCACGGACGCCGCCCCGCGGTTCGCCGAGGCGATCCCGGTCGACCTCGCTCCGGAGGTCGGGATCAACGTGGGGTACGCCCTCCCCGGCGCCGGGACGTCGGACGACGTGTGCGCCCTGCGCGGACGCATCGTCCGGGTGGGCGACCGCCTGGAGCCGATCGGCCCCGCGGCGTTCGGCGCGTCGAAGCACGTCGCCAGGGTCATCCTCACCGCGATGCGCTTCGACCCCGCGGTCCGTTCCGCCACAAACTTGAAGTATCGAGGGAAAAATGCGCGGAGGCTCCGTTCCGCCCGCCTCGCGCTCGCGGCCTTCGACCGGGCCGAGGAGCCGGAGGGCGTCTCGTCGCTCGAGTGGGGCACGGAACGGGCGATCGTGGAGGCGGGGGTCATCCCCGACGGAATCTACGACGAGGGAGCGGTCGGCAAGGAACCGATGCTGCGCGTTCTCGGGGAGGACCCGATCGACGTGCTCCGCAAGGTCCGCCGGATCGTGAGGGCGGTCGCGCCATGAAGATCGCGCTGTTCACGGACACGTACCTGCCCGCGGTCGACGGCGTCGTCACGTCCGTCCTCGCCACGCGGCGCCAGCTGCTCGCGGACGGTCACGACGTCGTCGTGTTCGCGCCCGAGGACCCGAAGCGCCGCGGGACGAACGAGCCGGGAACGGTCTACGTCCGCGCGAAGGAGTTCCGCGCGTATCCGGGCTACCGCCTCGCGATGTTCCCGGGCCGGGAGGTCGACCTCGTCAAGGACTACGAGATCGACGTGATCCACAGCCACGGTGTCGGCTTCGTTGGTGTGAAGGGGCTGTGGGCCGCGTGGCAGGCGAGGATCCCGATCGTCCAGACGTTCCACACGATGATCCAGGACACGCTCCCGTTCTATTCGCCGTTCGGGCTCAACCTGCACCTCCTCGAGCGGGGCCTGCGGCTCTACCTGCGAATCTTCCTGAGGAAGTGCCAGGGCGTCGTCGTACCGAGCCGCGCGATCCTCGACGAGATCCTCGCCCTCTCCCCCGAGGCCACGATCGCGGACGTCATCCCGACGGGGGTCGACCCGGACCGGTTCCGACCCGACGTCTCGGGCCACTCGGTCCGCAACCGCTGGGGCCTGAACGGCCACGACGTGATCCTGCACGTCGGACGCGTGGCCCCCGAGAAGAACCTCGGGACCCTGATCCACGCGTTTCGCGCGGTGAAGGAGACGAACCCCGACGCGAAGCTGCTCGTCGTCGGCTCGGGGCCGTACCTCGAGAAGTACTACGACGTCGTGCGGCGCCTCGACCTGTCCGGCGAAGTGATCTTCACGGGCTTCGTACCGGACGCCGACCTGCCGAGCTACTACGCGGCGGCGGACGCGTTCGCGATCGCCTCGAAGTTCGAGACGCAGGGCCTCGTCGTGCTCGAGGCGCTCGCCTCCGGACGGCCCGTCGCGGGCGCGGACTACCGCGCGATCCCCGAATTCGTCCGGGACGGGGTGAACGGCGCGCTGTTCGCGCCGAACGACGTGAGGGGGTGCGCGGACGCGATCCAGCGATGCCTCGACGGGCGCGACGCGATGGGGCCGGCCGCACGGGAGAGCTCGTTGCCCTTCTCCGTCGCGCGATGCACGCGCCGGCTCGAGGATCTGTACACGCGCCTCGCCGCGTGACCCCGCTAGGGCTTAATATTCCGGGACGCTGTCGCACGCCCGTGATCGGGATCCTGGGCGGCGGGTTGTCCGCCCTGGCGCTCGCCTCGCGCCTGCGCGACGCGGAGGTCCTCGAGGCCGAGGCAAGACCCGGAGGGCTGTGCCGGAGCGCGACGTTCGAGGGCTTCACGTTCGACCCCCACGGGTCCCACATCCTGTATTCCCGCGACCCGAAGGCGATGGCGTTCTACGAGGACCTGTTGCAGGACAACGTGTGCCGGCGCCGGCGGAACACGAAGATCTTCTACAAGGGACGCTACGTGAAGTACCCGTTCGAGAACGGCCTGTCGGACCTGCCGCTCGAGGACAACCTCGCGTGCCTCCGCGGCTTCATCGAGGCGTACGCGGCGCGGCGCGCCGGGACGGCGCCGAAACCGACGAACTTCCGGGAATGGATGTACGACCGCTTCGGGAAGGGGATCACGGAGGCGTACCTCCTCCCGTACAACGAGAAGATCTGGAAGACGCCGGCGGACGCGATGGGGACGGAGTGGGTCGACGGCCGCGTCCCGGATCCGCCCCTCGAGGACGTCCTCAAGGCGAGCCTCGGCATCCCGACGGAAGGGTACACGCACCAGCTGAACTTCCTGTACCCCCGTGTGGGCGGCGTCGAGTGCCTCGTCCGCGGCCTCCTGCCGAAGGTCCCCCGGGTCGCCACGGGGTTCCGCGTGACCTCCGTGCGACGGCGCGGCGCGCGATGGCTTGTCGGGGACGGCCGCGAGACCAGGGAATACGACGAACTCGTGTCGACGATCCCGATCCCCGACCTCGTGGGGGCGCTCCACGACGCACCGGCCGACGTCCGCGCGGCGGGCGCGGCGCTCCAGCACCGTTCCCTCGTGACGGTCATGGTCGGCATCGGCCGGCCGAACGTGAGCGAGTTCAGCTGGGTCTACTTCCCTCGCCCGGAGGACGGGAGGTTCAACCGGATCTCGTTCCCGAGCAACTTCAGCGACCGCGCCGCGCCGGACGGCGCGAGCTCCGCCGTCGCCGAGATCACGTGCGTCGCGGGCGACGACGTGTGGCGCGCGCGGGACGAGGACCTCGTCGAGCATGTCGTCGAACGGGCGCACGCCCTCGGCGTCTTCCGGCGGCACGACGTCGCCCTCGCGAACGTCGCCCGCACGCGCTACGCGTACGTCGTGTACGACCGGGGCCACGCGCGGAACCTCGCGCTCGTGAACGCGTACGCAGAGAAGGCGGGCCTCCGGCTCCTCGGGCGCTTCGGCCAGTTCGACTACATCAACACGGACCAGTGCATCCTTCGGGGGATCGCGCTCGCGTCGACGCTCGGGGGGGCCTCGTGAGGGTCTCCGTCGTCGTCCCAACGTACCGGGAGGCGGCCGGGATTGAGGCGTTCCTCCGCCAGTTCGACGGCCAGACGCTTCCGCGCGGCGAATTCGAGGTGATCGTCGTCGACGGCGGCAGCGAGGACGGCACGTGGGAGATCGCATCGCGCCTCGCGGACCGGGTGATCCTCCAGACGAGCCCGGGGATCGGCGGCGCGCGGAACGACGGCGTTGCGATCGCGCGCGCGGCGATCGTCGCGACGACGGACGCGGACTGCCGGGTCCCGGGAGACTGGCTCCAACGGATCGAGAGGGCCTTCGACGACCCGGACGTCGTCGCGGTGTGCGGACCGGACGGGCCGATCGAGCGGACCTGGAAGGCCCGCGCCGTGTTCTTCGTCGTGCGGCACCTCATCCGGCTCGCGTCCCTCGTCGGCGTGCACGGCACGGGAGGCACGAACTCCGCGTTCCGGCGCGAGGCGTTCCTTGCCCTTGGCGGGTACCGCGCGCTCCCCCACTCGGACGACGTCGACCTGGGCTTCCGGCTCCGGCGCCTCGGCCGGATCGTGTACGACCCTCGCCTCTTCGTGCGCCTCTCCGTCCGCCGCCTCGAGAAGCTGGGCTACGTGCGCACCCTCCTGGTCTGGCTCCGCGGGGACCTGAAGGCGCTCGCCGGGCTCCCCATCGAGCCCGTGGACTACGCCAGGCAGAGGTACTAGTCGCCCCGTCGGGGCGGGGCGCGCACCCGTCGTCGGACCACGACGGACGCGACGAGGGAGACCGCGACGATCCCGACGACGAACGCGACCGTCACCCATCGCGCGACGATCGGGTCGTACGCGACGCCGAGGAACCCCGAGAGGGCGAGTAGGAGCGCGTACTTCCCCGCCGCGCCGCCGACGACGTAGGCGAGGGACTTCCGGACGTCCCACCCGCACGTCGCGATGAACGCCCCCACGAGGGGCACGACGGGTGCCACGCGGTTCACGAGGATGATGCGCTCGTCACGGACGACCAGGAAATCGATCCAGCGGCGCATCGCACGCTCGATCATCGCGGGCATGCGACCGCGGTTGATCAGGGCGCGGTGCACGATCACGTACAGGGTGGCGTTACCGACCGCCTCGCCCGCGACCGCGGCTGCGAGGAGGGCGACGGCCCACGCGAACGGATCGAGGCCGGATGGCAGGAAGGAGAACGCAAGGACGATCGCGAGCTCGGGGAGGAGCGGGAACAGCGCCGCATCGACGACAAAGACGACGAACAGGCCGAGGACGATCCCCGGGAGGCCCAGGAACGCGAAGAGGCCGCCGAGGAGCTCGTCGACGGAGGCCATCCGTGCGCCTCACCCGCGCAGGAGCGTGACGAGCGTCACCTGGAAGACGAGCGTCCGCCCGACGACCTGCCGGTTGAAGTTCAGCGTGTACGTGCCTGCGTCCGGATCGTCCTCGGGGAGGTCCACATCCGAGAGGTAGAAGTCCTGTCCGTTCGATGTCCCGCCGACGGCGTCGAGCATGGATGTCTCGACCGCGTGCCGAACGAGAATCCGGCCGTCCCCTCCGTTCGCCGCGTCGTCGATGGCGACGACCTCCGCGTCCCATGCGCCGTAGGGGCGCACGACCTCGCCGATCTCGGGGC
>JBQTHW010000177.1:0-2709 GCA_052389495.1 Methanobacteriota archaeon
CGTCGGGTCCGTCCTCGAGGGGAGGTGGATACGGTTCGAACGACCGGCGAGCGCGGTCGCGTTCGTGATTCGCCTCCTGGTAGGAGGCGCGCTCCTCGGCGGACTCGAGTTCGTGCGGGACCGGATCGAGTACGCGCCTGCGGAGTACGCGTTCGTCTTCCTGGTCGGTCTCGGCGCGACGGTCGCGATCCCGTGGCTCTTTCTCCGCGTCGAAGCGCGGATCCCGGGGCTCCACACGCAACGCTCCGCGGTGTGAGTCCCACCGACACGAGCCGGCGCTCACCGCCCGGACGGGCGGGACACCGAGGCGTCGAGGAGCCCTTCCGCGCGCAGGCGCGCGACTTCCTGTTCGAGGTCGAACTCGAGGTCGTCGAGCTTCAAGGAGTCCATATCGAGGGACGCCGGGAGGCGAAAGGCCTTGCGGGGCGGCTCCCGCGTTGGCGCGTCGCCGTCCCGGGCCATGACGGCCCGCAACGGCACCGCCCGTTAAGTCGTTTCCCGCGAAATTCATTCGTGATTCGCAGATCCCGAACCGCGACGAGGCTCGGGCGGGCTCGCCGACCCGGCGGGTGCGGCCTGGGCGTGGTACCGCCCGTCCTCGCGCCGCACGAGGCCGAGATCCGTCAGGCGCTCCAGGTGGTACGACGCGAGCTGCCGGCTGATCCCGAGGGCGCGGCCGACGGCCGCGGCCTTCGTGGCCTCGAGGTTCTTCGTCACGAACAGGACGCGGAGGCGCAGGTCGCGGAAGTTCCAGTGTTTCTGGTACAGCTGATTCCGCTCCGCCTCGGCGCCCGCGCCGCGTGGGTAGTAGCGGCATCGTCCGCCCCGCCGGTCCGCGCACACGAGCCCTTTCCGGACGAGGACCGCGAGGTGGTGCGTCGCCGTGCCGTGCGCGATCCCGAGGGAGCGGACGATCGAGCGGAAGTGGTCCCCCGGCAGGACGAGCAGGTGGTCGTAGATCCGCCGGCGCGTCGGATGGTCGAGTCCCGGTGCCGACGTCGGACTAGCGACCACGTCCGGACCTCCGTCGGCCGTCGAGACGACGAGACATTCCGCTCCCCCTCGGAACCCGCGGGGATGAGGTCCGTGCGACTAGATGAAGAAATCGGCGGGCTCCATTCCGAACGGAATGCCCGGCGGGCACGACGAACGTCGCTGTACTCCTGCTATCGGGAACGGGACGCGCGGAGGGGCATGCCCGTCGAAGCCTCGCGGGCCGGGGGCATTGCGGACCCGACGGCGCGCGAGAGACGATTCGCTTCGTCCTTCAGGGATCCCTCAGGGAACGCCTTCGAGGCGACGAGGGCGAGGACGACCTGCGAATCGATCCGCTGGACCAAGATCCGCCGCCGGTCCGTCTCCACGGTCAGCGCGCGGGGCCTCCCGTCCCCGATCGTCTCGAAGACAGTCTCAGCGGACGCGAGGAGCGTCGAGGCCATGACCGTCACGACGTCCGGGGGCGTCGGGTTCCGCGTCCACAGGGCGAGCTGCGCCCCCGTGTCCTTGAACAGGACGACCGCATCGAGCGGAAGGTCCGGGTCGATCGCAGAGAGGAAGGTCGTCGGGACTTCATCGCGCACGCGCATCGTTCGAACCCCCCACACGGAGGAAGGGAGGGCACGCAGTCGCAGAATAAAAACGATTTGCCCGGGTCTTCGAGACACACCCCTCCGTGCGCGAAGGTCGAGGCGAACCGGCCGATGCACGACACGATCGCAATCGGGAGTCTTACGACGACTTGAGGCCCCCGTCTGAGGTAAGTAACCACGGTCGTACGGTCGGTCCGCTTGGTGCCAGAGAGCCGACCTGGGGTTACATCTCCATCGGCGTTACGCAATCCGTGCGGCGCTCCCTAGTCGACGCGCTCCCAGAGACGCGGCCGGAAGCGCTTCGTCTCGACGGAATCCGTCGGCAGGAGGGCGAGGGCGGCGACGGACCAGGCGACGAGGAGCCACCACGTGTACGAGATCGTCAGGATGAGCATCGTGTTGAGCTGGAAGAGCTCGACAGAGAGGGGGCCCTCGACCCCGGGGAGGCTCGCCGCGGAGACCGCGACGAAGAACGTCGCGAGGGAGATCGGGCCGGCGACCCCGGGCCAGACGCGGTCCCGCGCCAGACGGAGATGGTCCCGCTCCTTGCGGACGTCCATTCGGACCTGTTCCTTCGAAGCGGTCCCGGTCGCCTGGAAAACGCGCGGGACGTCGAGGATCGAGTCGTGGCCGGCCTTCTCGACGCCCGACGCGCCGCCGCCGACGGTCTCGACGCGTACGACGTCGCGTACCGCATGTTCGGTCGGCGGGTCCGCAGACTCGTCGCCTCCGAGTTCCTCCTTGATCGCGCGGGACAGAGCGTGGAGCTCCCGGTCGACCGACCTTAGCCGGGCGTCGATGTGGCCCACCCGGAGGAACGCGAGACCGGCGAGGCCGAACGCGAGCAGGGAGCCGGTGATGAACGTGACGCCGTACACCTGCGCGGAAACTGCGGGGGAGAACCATGGACCGTCCGTCGTGACGGATGTCGCGCGCGCGAGGATGACGATCAGGAAGAATACCACGGCGGCCGAGAAGGTGACCGGAGCCGAACGCCTGGCCGTAGCCACGAACCCCCTGAAGAGCCACGTCACCTTCTGGGCTATAGATATAGGTGACGGTCCCGGTCCGACTAACCTTGGAACGCGGGATGAGAAGCAGGTGCGCTGCGAGCCGAGAA
>JBQTHW010000178.1:0-4350 GCA_052389495.1 Methanobacteriota archaeon
GGAGAACTCGACGGGCCGTGAGTCGTACTCGTCCGTCGCATAGAAGATGTGGCCTGTCTCGTGCGCCGGAACGACGCGGAAGTAGTCCTCTGCGTTGAACGCCCACGACGAGTAGCGCGCCATCGTCACCCACGGACCGCCGTAGTAGGCGTGGGCGTACTGCCCGTCCGCGAACCGCCCCTGGCTCACGCCGTCGTCGCTATCCGCGACGAACAAGGAAAACGCCCAATCCGTCCCGAGTTGCGCACGGACGTCGTTGTTGAAACGACGGACCTGGGACCCGACGTCGGGGTCCGCGTACCCGAGGCCCGTCATGATCTCGCCGATCCAACGCCAGTCCTCAACGAGAGGATGCTCGATCGGCTCGTACGTCGTCGGCTGCCGGACGGCCAGCGCGTACGAAAACGAGAGCCGGGCCTTCGGCTCCTGGGCGACCCACCACGCCAGCCCCTCGTCGACTCCGTTGAGGGTCTGAACGACCTCGTCGTCGGTCCAGTCGTACGTGTCGCCGACGCTCTCGACCAGGACGACCGCGACCCCGACACGGCCGATGAAGTATTCGCTGGTGTCGTAGTAGCCCGGCGCGGGTGAGGTCGCCTGTGCGACGCCGGCGTCGATCGGCGCGACGAGCGCGCGCTCGCCCGAATCCCGGGCGGGGTCCGCGGAAGCCGCGCCGAACGTGGCGGCCGCGGCGAGGACGATGAGAAGGACGGACCCGGAGGCCCACATGCCGATGCGCTCGGAACGCGACGCGACGTATCATCCTTTCTCCGAATTGGTTGTGTGACTTCTTCGGGAGGTGACCTCGATAGAGGCTGACCGACTCGTCCTGCGAGACTCCTCCTCGGATGGACGGTCCACCCCGACGATTACTTCCGCCCGCCCCCCATGCGCGCTGGGGACGACGGGGCGACCGGTCTCAAGGCTGGAACTCTACGGAGTCGCCGGGACACAGCTCATCGCCGTGGCGAAGAGGCATCACGATTTGAAAACACGACGCGTGACGTGCACGATCGAGTCCCTCCGACGTCACCTCGGGACGCATTTTCACTTTCGGGCATCTCCTCCCGATAGCTTGACTCCCACCTCCTCCCAAGGAGAAGGCGTGCTCGCCCACAGGGCTCTCGTCTTCCCGATCATGTGGGACGACCCTCGACTCGATTGGCTGCTGGCGGAGTTCCGCCTCCTCGTGAACGAGTCGATCCGGATCGCCTTGCAGGGGGACCACCGATCTCGCGCCCGGCTCGCCCGGGCCGCGTACGGGGACCTGAGCGCCCGTCACGACGTGTACAAGCAATACATCCCCTCCGCGTTCGAGGTCGCGTTGGCCATCCTGAAGGTCTATCGTCGGCGCAAGAGGAAAGGGAAGCGGACGACGGTCCCGTATATGCGTCGCCTCATGCTCAAGGCGGAGAACCAGTCATACCGGCTCGACCGGGAGACGGGCCGGCTTCGCATCCCACTCCGCGGAACGGAAGGCGTCCAGGTCGACCTGCTCGTCTCCGAGTGGCATCGGTCCTTCCTGTCAGACTCATCGTGGGGCCTCGGCTCCCTGACCGTCGTCCCGGGGAAGGTCATCCTCGTCGTGCGAAAGGAGGCCCCCGAGCCGTACGAACCCCGGGCCGCGATCGCTCTCGACACGAACGAGGACTCCCTCGACGGCGTCTTCGCGACCGGCCCCACGGCGGAGCCCGTGACGCTGTCTTTGCACGGCATCCGCCAAGTCCAGGCGATCCACTTCCGACGCCGACGACGGCTCGCGCGGAAGAAGGCCCACGACCGCCGCGTGGGGCGAATCCTTCTCGAGCGGGAGGGCAGGAGGGAGCGGGACCGCGTTCGCCAGCGCCTCCATCGAGTCTCGAAGGGACTGGTAGATGTCGCAAGGACTCGCCGGGCCGCGATTGTCCTCGAAGACCTCACGATGCACGGCGCGGGCGGCCGTTCCCGACGCATGAATCGCCGCCTGTCGTCGTGGCCTTGTCGCGAAATCCACCGTCAAATCGAGTACAAGGCCGTCCTCGAGGGCGTGCCTGTGATCAAGGTCAACCCCCAATGGACGTCCAAGACCTGCCCAGCGTGTGGCGCCCGGCGCCGAGATAGGGTGGGCAAGGTGTTCGAATGCCTGCGGTGCGATTGGGAGATGGACCGCCAGATTAACGCAGGCTTGAACATCCTGAAGACCGCCTTGGCTTCGAACGAGGCCTTGGCAAGGGCTGTACGGTTCCAGCCCGGTGCCCTCCGCGATGACGTGATGAGTCCCCTCTACGACCTCTTCCGAGGAGGAAGAGGCGCACGGGAGGAGCCGAGCGGAGTGGAGTGCGTTGCGGAGGTGGTCCGATAGGCGCCATCACCCGCAAAGGTTCACAGAACCGCGGGGATTTCCCTCCGTGGCGTGCCGCTACGGAGGCGCTTGGACGAGCTCCAGGAGCACGCCGCGGACGGACGACGGGTGGACGAACGCAACGAGCCGACCCCGGGCGCCGACGCGCGGCTCCGCGTCCACGAGCCGCATCCCGGCGTCGCGGAGCCGGTCGAGCTCCGCGCGGAGGTCGGTCACCCGAAGCGCGACATGGTGCAGGCCCTCTCCGCGCCGCTCGAGGAACCGCGCGATCACGCCGTCGGATGCGACGGGCTCCAGGAGTTCGATGCGGACGTCCCCCGCGGGGAGGAAGGCCGCGCGCACGCCGAGCGCCGGATGGTCCTCGACGGATTCCGGGCCGAGCCCCAGGACGCGGTACGTCGCGAGGGCGTCCTCGAGGCGGCGGACGGCGATGCCGATGTGGTCGACGGGACCGATCATACGTCGTGCCTCGGCCGGTACGCCCCGAACGCCTCGCGGAGCGCGTCGCTCACCTCACCCAGGGTCACGTTCGCGACGACGGCCTGGAGGATCGACGGGACGACGTTGTCGTCGCCGTGTGCGGCCTCCGACACGCGCCGGATCGCCCGACGGACGGTCGAGGCGCTGCGGCGACGGCGGAACGCGCGCAGCCGCGCGACCTGCCTCGCCTCGAGGCGCGCGTCCGGGCTCGTGGAGCCGATCCGAGTACCGCGTTCCCGGAACGCGTTGACTCCGACGACCGTCCGGACCCCCCGCTCGAGCTCGACCTGGAACCGGTACGCGGAGTCCGCAATCTGACGCTGGACCCAGCCCGCCTCGATCGCCTTCGACATGCCTCCGCGGCGGTCGACCTCGCGCAGCAGGGCCCACGCCTCCTCCTCGACCCGGTCCGTGAGCGCCTCGAGGTGGTATGAGCCGCCCGCGGGATCGACCGTGTTCGCGACCCCGCTCTCGTGGGCGAGCACCTGTTGCGTGCGGACCGCGAGTCGCACGGCCCTCTCGGACGGCAAGCCGACGGCTTCGTCCATGCTGTTCGTGTGGATCGACTGCGCCCCGCCGAGGGCCGCCGCGAGCGCCTGGATCGCGACGCGAACCGCGTTGTTCTCCGGCTGCTGGGCCGTCAACGCGACGCCCGCGGTCTGGGCGTGGAACCGGAGGGCCCGGGATTCCCTCGCGGCCGCGTGGAAACGTTCCCTCATGATCCGCGCCCACATCCGCCGCGCCGCGCGGAACTTCGCGACCTCCTCGAACAGGTCGATGTGTGCGTTGAAGAAGAAGGAGATCTGCGGCGCGATCGTGTCGACGTCCAGCCCGCGGGCCACTGCCGCCTCGAGGTACGCGATCGCGTCGCCGAGCGTGAAGGCGAGTTCCTGGGCCGCCGTCGCCCCGGCCTCGCGGATGTGGTACCCGCTTACGCTGATCGCGTTCCAGTGCGGGACCTCTCGCGCGCAGAACTCGACCACGTCGAGCGCGAGGCGCATGGACGGTCCGGGCGGAAAGATGTACGTCGAGCGGGCCGCATACTCCTTCAGGATGTCGTTCTGGACGGTCCCGCGGAGGACGCGCCGCGGCACCCCGTGGGATTCCGCGACGGCGACGTAGAGGGCGAGGAGGATCGCCGCGGTCGCGTTGATCGTCATCGACGTCGTCACGCGGTCGAGCGGGATGCCGTCGAACAAGCGGCGCATGTCGTCGACCGTGTCGATGGCGACCCCCACCTTGCCGACCTCGCCCTTCGCGAGGCGCGCATCGGAGTCGTACCCCATCTGCGTCGGTAGGTCGAACGCCACGCTGAGGCCCTCGTTGCCCTCCGACAGGAGGTACTTGAAGCGGCGGTTCGTCTCCTCCGCCGTGCCGAACCCCGCATACTGACGCATCGTCCACAGGCGGCCACGGTACATCGTCGCATGGATTCCGCGCGTGAACGAGGGTTCGCCGGGGAGCCCGAGGCTCCCGGCGTACCGCGCGACCCGATCGTCCCGTGGTCGGACGACGAGATCGATCGGGAG
>JBQTHW010000179.1:0-11244 GCA_052389495.1 Methanobacteriota archaeon
CCGGGGTACGTCCTCGGCGACGGAACTGGGTTCCTTCCGTACGAAGGTGTTCCATGGCAGTATAGTCTTGCGCTGTTGTTCTGAGGTGAATCATGAATCGTGACTTCCTAAAGATGTGGCAGAAGCGGCCACTTGGCTCGGACTTGGTCGAGCTTTCCGCCACGTGGGACCTCGAACGAGTACTTCCTCTCAGCCGTGGCCCAAGTCTAGAGCCGCACGTAGAGACCCATGAAGAGCGCCGAGCTGCCCTCGTGGCTATTGTGAAAACGTTAGGCTCCCTTTACTCTCGTTTTCCTCACTGCCTGACGATAATCGGCCTGCCTGCGCTCCCTCATCTCGACGAGCGAACTCGCCGGAGCCTCCTGTCGGCCAGGAATGAGACGCTCGCGCTATATTGGAATCCAGGGGATAATAACTTTGTCGCCGGCGGCCAAGAGGAGTCGATCGTTGCCGAGCTCTCGCCTGACGCCGTGTTTGCTGTCGGCACCTTCTTTCTTGGAATCGATCCGGATTGCGTCCTCATTTTCTCACACGAGAAGGTTTCGCCCGAAATCGTCGTCGAAGAGCTCTCCCAGCAGGAAGACCACTCTGCCGCGCTCCGTGCCTCGGCCCGGCCCGGCGCTCTCATCGTCTACCCAGCTCTCGACGGCGACGTAGTCGTCTTCGTCACGTCGGATGACGATATCGTCCAGTTCATTCAGGGAAACGAGGCGGAATAGGGATTGCTCCCACTGGATTCGGCTCAGGCGCGAGATGAGGGTTTACCGCGGCAAGAGCGTGAGGACGACCTTCTTCGAGGTGTCTTGTGTGGCTGCGCTCAGCGCGATGTGCATTTCTGCCTGCGTTCGAGATATTCTCACCGCTCGCAGCAGGGCACCGAGCGACTTCAAAGTCTGTTGATAGGACTCGCGAACGCGCTCGTATGACTTCTCCCGCGCGAAGCTTTCTCTGGTCGCCCGTTGGTTCAGCAAGTGACCTATGAACAGCGGCACCAGAACAACTGCCAGGGCGAGAGCGCCTGACAGCACGTCGTCAGCCGAGACCATAGCCCACCCGAACTTCCCTGCAATTAAGTCACTTGCGGGCCAAAGCGTGCCTGACCGGAGGGACTGTCATAACCTGAGTGAGGGGCCATCTGCCTGGTTCTGAAGCATTCCTTCGCGAGACCAGGCCGGTCGTTGTCGGTCGGCTGACCAATTGTCCCCGACATGGGACGCTGAAGCGACTTTGGTGCCGAGCGGAGCCTTCTCACATGGACAGGTCGAGCCGCTACCCTCAGCCTTCTTATCCAGGGCGTGTTCTTCCAGGCATTGTGACGGACAGGAGGGTGCTCCCATTCATCGCCATGCGGGTCCTCGCGGATCTCGTCCCGGGATATGTCCTTCTGGTTTACTCTGTCGAGAACTCCTGGTTTACCTGGAGCTCGCCTGGTTCGGAAATCTGGCACACTGCGTTCCGGCCATACATCAGGTTCTATCCGAGCATGGTGCTGCTCATCCTTGGAGCCCTTGGTCCTGGCGTCTACTGGACTTGGCGGCGTCGTTTGTCTGGGAAGAACGGTGGGAGCTTCCTAATGGGACTCGCGACAACGCACTTGGTCGTGGGAACGGGTATGTGGCTCTCCGCCACGTTCCTTTCGTTCTCGTTCGTTTGTGCGGATCCGGGTGGATGCCATGGAGTCTTCTTGCCGTTTTGGCCGCTCTTGATTCCCAGTACAATCCTAGTCCTCTTCGGAACTATGGGTCTAATCCTGTTCAGGCCGGTTTCGTCAGGTCATTCCGATCGAAGGTCCATGGATCACTGAGCATCGACGCAGCCGACCTTCCCTGAGGAACTCCGGACTCCGGATGGTCAGGCCAGCACGGATTGTCCCGTCTTCCCTGTTCCCCCGTGTGCGCCTGGGCGTGGACGTCAGAGTGGCCTTCCGGAGGGCGGGGTTGAATTTCCTCGGGACGCACGGCCGCATATGAGACATGACTGGTCCTCGGAAGCGTAGGATCACTCTCACGTTTGTCCCTAGTTTGAGCGGTCGAAAGAAGGTGTCTCCATCCCTCACGACTCCTTGAGCAAGACACGTGAGGGCAACCGTACCTTGGATACGCTCGGTCGACCAACCGTCCTCGGATCTCTCTCCCAATGATCGACGGATCCAGCGGCGAAGGCAGCGGAAACGGCATGAGGCAAGCGATGCATCCCGTCGTGGAATCATGGAGCGCGCGTACGGTGCGCAAAGCATGGTCGACCCGCTCCGGCGCGTCCTCGTGAGACGCCCCGACGACGCGTTCGCGGTCACGGACGCGGCCCGGTGGAACTACGCCGCCTCGCCGGACCTCGCGGGCGCGCAGCGGGAGCACGACGCGTTCGTCGCGACGTTGAGGGCCTTCGGAGCGGAGGTCCTGTACCACGACGAGCCGCAGCCGGACCGCGCGGACTCGATCTTCGTCCACGACCCCGCGATCGTCACGGACGAAGGCGCCGTCGTCCTGCGGATGGGCAAGGAGCTCCGGCGTGGGGAGGAGACGAGCCTCGCGCGCAGGTTCGAGGCGCTCGGAATCCCGATCGCCGGCTTCCTCGATGGCGACGCGCGGGCGGAGGGCGGCGACCTCCTCTGGATCGACCACGACACCCTCGCCGTCGGGCAGGGCTTCCGCACGAACGGGGAGGGGCTCCGGCAGCTGCGACAGGTTCTCGCGCGGCTCCGCGTCGACGTCGTCCCGGTCGAGCTGCCGTACTTCCGCGGACCTGCGGCGTGCCTGCACCTGATGTCCCTCATCAGCCTCGTCGATCGCGACCTCGCGGTCGCGTTCCCGCACCTCCTCCCCGTTCCGTTCTGGCGCGCCCTGAAGGGACGAGGCGTCGACCTTCTCGAAGTCCCCGACGCGGAGTTCGCGTCAATGGGCCCGAACGTCCTCGCGCTCGCGCCGCGCCGGTGCCTCATGCTCGAGGGGAACCCCGTGACGAAGGCCCGTCTCGAGGACGCCGGCTGCCGCGTCGACACGTACCGCGGCACGGAAATCTCGCAGAAGGCAGAGGGCGGCGCGACGTGCCTGACGCGGCCGATCCTCCGCGCCGCGTAGGGGTCTCGATGGACGACGCGGAACGTCGGGTCCTCGACGCGATCGACCCAGAATGGACGCTCGCCCGGCTCCGCGAGCTCGTCGCCATCCGAAGCCTCGGCGGCCGCGAGCGGCCCGCGCAGGAGTGGGTCGCGTCGCAGCTCCAGCGTCTCGGGTTCGCGGTCGACGTCTGGGACCTCGACCTCGCGTCCCTGCGCGCGCACCCGTCGTTCAGCATGGAGGTCGAGCGGGCGGAGGGTCTCGGCGTCGTGGGCTCCCTGGAGGCCGGAGACGGTCGGACCCTGATCCTGAACGGCCACGTGGACGTCGTGCCTGCCGGGGACACGTCGAGCTGGACGCACCCGCCGTGGGAGGCCACGCTCCGCGACGGACGCGTCTACGGACGCGGGACCGCGGACATGAAGGGCGGGCTCGTGTGCGCGCTCGCGGCCGCGAAGGCCCTCATCGACGCCGGCGCGTCGCCGCGGGGACGGCTCCTCGTCGAGAGCGTCATTGGCGAAGAGGACGGCGGCGTCGGCACGCTCGCGGCGTGCCTCCGAGGCCACCGGGCGGACGGAGCGATCGTCCTCGAGCCAACGCGGCTCCGCGTCGCCCCCGCGCAGGCGGGCGCGCTGTGCTTCCGCATCACGATCCGCGGCCGGGCCGCGCACGCATCCGTGCGCGAGGAGGGCGTGAGCGCGATCGAGAAGTTCCTGCCGATCCTCGAGGCCCTCGTGGCCCTCGAGCGAGAACGGAACGCGCGGGCGGCGGACCCGCTCTACGCGCGCTACCGGACGCCGTACGCGCTGAGCGTGGGCCGGCTCGACGCGGGGGACTGGCCCTCCACGGTGCCCGAGCGCCTCACGTTCGAGGGCCGGTACGGCGTCGCGGTCGGCGAGGACGTCGGCGAGGCGCGCCGCGCGTTCGAGCGACGTCTCGAGGCGGCGGCCCAGAGGGACCCGTGGCTCCGGGACCACCCGCCCACCCTGGAGTGGTGGGGCGGCCAGTTCGCTCCCGCGAGCGTGCCGCCGGACCACCCGATCGTGCGCACGGTCTCCGGCGCCCACGCGGATGCGACGGGCGAGGCCGCCACGCTCGAAGGCATGACGTACGGGTCGGACATGCGGCTCCTCGTGCACGTCGGCGAGACGCCGACGGTCCTCTACGGCCCGGGCGACGTGAGGGACGCGCACCGCCCGGACGAGTTCGTCCGAATCGACGAACTGCATGCGGCGACCCGAACGATCGCCCTCGCGGCCGTGCGGTTCTGCGGTGGGGCGTAAGCGAGGTCAGGGTTGCCCTTCGGGGTTCCAGCTCGTCCGGTAGCCCTCGCCGAGGCCGTCGAGGACGGCCATGTCCTTCGCCGAGATCGAGAAGTCGAATAGGCGCGCGTTCTCGCGGATGCGCTCGGGACGGGCGGACTTTGGGATCACGACGACCCCGTGCTGGAGCGCCCAGCGCAGGAGAACCTGCGCGGGCGTGCGCGCGTACTTCGCCGCCATCTCACGGAGGAGGGGGTCGCGTAGCCGCGCGCCCTTCGTGAGGGGGCTGTACGCCTCGAGCACGATGCCGTGGCGGACGCAGTAGTCGAGGAGGTCCCTCTGGAAGAGGAACGGGCTGAACTCGACCTGGTCCACCGCCGGGACGACATCCGAGGTGCGGAGCAGCTCCTCGAGATGGTCCACCGTGTAGTTGCTCACGCCGATCGAGCGACACAGGCCCGAGTCCCTCAGCTTGACGAGCGCCTTCCAGCTGTCCGCGCGGAGCCCCGGCACGGGCCAGTGGATCAGGTACAGGTCGACGTAGTCGAGACCGAGCGCGGCGCGGCTCGCCTCGAACGCGCGGAGCGCCCGCTCGTAGCCGTGGTCCGAGTTCCAGAGCTTCGTCGTGACGAAGACGTCGTCGCGGGGCAGCCCGCTCTCCCGCACCGCGGCCCCGACATCGCGCTCGTTCCCGTAGAGGCGCGCCGTGTCGACAAGCCGGTAGCCTGCGGCGAGCGCCTCGCCCACGGCGACCCGCGTCGCGCGGCCCGCCGGGATTTGGAAGACACCGAGTCCGAGGGCCGGGATGGCGCGGCCGTCGTTCAGGGGGAACCGGGTCGTGATCGCGAGGTCCATGGGACGTTCGAGCGGGGCGCGCTACTTGAACGTTGAGGACGCACCCGCGAAACGTTATACCCGACCTTCGCGTAGCCGCGGGGACGGGTGAGCCGGACGGACCGCATCGTCGAGGTCGAGAAGCTCGTCAAGGTGTACGAGCCGGCGATCCGCGCGGTCGACGGGATCTCGTTCCATCTCGAGCGAGGCGAGATCTTCGGCTTCCTCGGGCCGAACGGTGCGGGCAAGAGCACGACGATCAAGGTGCTGACGACCCTCCTCCGCCCGATGTCGGGCCGGGCCGTCGTCGACGGGATCGACGTGGCGCGTGACCCCGCCGCCGTGCGGCGGATGATCGGCTACGCGCCCCAGGACGTCGGCGTGGACGACGACCTCACGGGCCGCGAGAACCTGCGGCTCCAGTGCCGCTTCTACCACCTGCCGGGCGGCCAGATCGAATCGCGCGTCGACGAGCTCCGCCAGCGGGTCGACATCGCGGAGGCCGCCGACCGGCCCGCGCGCACGTATTCCGGCGGCATGCGGAAGCGGCTCGACCTGGCCACGGCGCTGATCCACAAGCCGAGACTCCTGTTCCTCGACGAGCCTACGACGGGCCTTGACCCGCAGAACCGCCGCGCGGTGTGGGAGTACATCGAGTCCCTGAACGCGTCCGGCACGACGATCTTCCTGACGACGCAGTACATGGAGGAGGCGGACCGCCTCGCGGACCGCCTGTCGATCATCGACCGGGGGCGCATCGTCGCGGAGGGCACGCCGCCCGCCCTCAAGGCGGAGATCGGGGCGGACGTCGTCGAGCTCGCCCTCAAGGAGAACGGCAACCCCGACGTGAGGTCGCGCGCGAAGGGCCTCCTCGCGGCGATCCCCGGCGTCCGGGAGGTCCGGGACTACGAGGACGCCCTCGCGGTCTACGCGCAGGAAGGATCCGCGGTCGTCCCGCACATCGTGCGCGCGCTCGACGGCGCGGGGACGGAGATCGCCCGCCTGAGCCTGTCGGGCCCCTCCCTCGACGACGTGTTCCTGAAGCACACGGGGCACAAGATGCGCGTCGAGGAGGTCAAGCCGCCGTCGCGGAACGTGTTCATGGGCGTCGGCACCCGCCGGAGGCCGCGCTGATGGTCGAGGCGTTCTCGGAGACCGGCGCGGTCTTCGGACGCTGGATCCGCAAGACGCTCCGTCGCCCAGCGTTCCTGTTCTTCTCCCTCGTCCAGCCCATCGTGTGGTTCGTCCTGTTCACGCAGGCCTTCCAGCGGATCTCCGAGATCCCCGGATTCTCGACGATGACGGGCACGGACAGCTACCTGACGTACTTCAGCGCGGCGGTCATCGTGCAGACGATCATCGCGTCCGCGATGCAGTCCGGGCTAGGGATGGTGCAGGACATCGAGAGCGGCTACATGGACCGGATGCGCGTCGCCCCGATCCGCCGGTTCTCGATCCTCACGGGCAAGGTGCTGAGCGACGGCTTCCGGATCCTCATCCAGACGTTCATCATCCTCGTCCTCGCGTTCGCCCTCGGCGTGACGATCGCCGCCGGCGTCCCGGGCCTCCTGCTGATCCTTCTCCTCTCGACCGCGTTCGGGATCGCGTGGTCCGGGATCTCGCTCCTGATCGCCCTCAAGACGCGGAACTCGGAGGCCACGCTGATGATCAGCATCCTCACGACGTTCCCGCTCCTCTTCCTCTCGACGGCCGTCATGCCGAAGGCCTTCCTCCCGGAGTGGGTGCAGACCGTCGCGACGTACAACCCGATCAGCTACGTGGCGGACGCGTTCCACAGCCTCACGATCGTCGGCTTCGAGTGGTCCGTGCTGGGCTACGCGGCCCTCACGATTGCGATCGTGGGCGGGCTCACCCTGACGACGTCGTCCGCGACGTTCCGGCGGGCCGTCGCGAGCTAGCCGAGCACCTCGATCCAGATGCCGTCGGGATCCTTCACGTACACCTCCGTCCCCGTCGACCGTTCCGGGGGGACGGCGGGTTTCGCGCCCTTCCGCAGGAGATGCCGGTACGCCGCCCGGACGTCGGGCACGACGAACGCGAGATGGTCGAGCTCCTCGCCCTTCCGGTACGGCGTGTGGAACCGGCTCCCCGGCGGATACCAGTTCAGCTCGAGGCGCTGGGTCGACCCCGGACCGCGCAGGTGGACGTACCGCCCGCCGTGGGGCATCGTCCCCCGGGCGACGATCTTCATGCCGAGCGCCTCGCGGTAGAACGTGAGGGAGCGCTCGAGATTCCGCACCCGGATGCCCGCGTAGTAGAACCGGAACTTCATGCGCCTCGCACGTGCGATGGAGGATATAGACATCCCGCCGCCGAACGACGGCCCGCCGGAGGGCTCAAGAGCACGTGCGGGTTCCGCGGTCCCGACGACGATGACGCAGCCGCAGGCCACGCTCACCTCCGTCCGAGGGGTCCGCGTGGGCCACGCGCACGACGCGCGCCGCCGCACGGGCGTCACGGTCACGCTGTTCGACCGGCCCGCGATCGCGTACGCGGACCACCGGGGCGGCTGGCCGGGTGACTACGACGCAGCGAGCTCGGCCCTGGGCAAGACGTTCGTCGAGCGGCACGCCCTGTTCCTCGCGGGCGGCGACATCTACGGGTACGACGCCGCCATCGGGATCCGGCGGTACCTGATCCGGCGCGGCGACGCGCGGCCTTCCGGCGGCGGGGAGATGCCCGGGATCATGGGCACGAACATCTACGACCTCGACTTCGCCGCCGTGGAGGGCGCGGACTACGCCGGCCTGGGGGCGCGGGCGTGCCGCGCCGCGTCGGGCCGGCCCGTGGCCCAGGGCAACGTCGGATGTGGGATCGGCGCGACCGTGGGGCCGTTCTTCGGGGGGCCCGGGATGCGCGGGACGAAGGGAGGCCTCGGAAGCTCCGCCGCGCGCATCGGTCGATGGACGGTCGGCGCGATCGCCGTGACGAACTGCGTCGGGAACGTCTTCGACCCGTTCGTCGGTCGGACGATCGGCGGTGCGCGCCGCAAGAGCGGGAAGGGCTTCCTCGAGATGGACGACGTCCTCGACGCATACCTGCGACGCTCGACGACCCGGTCCGGCACGACGATCGGCATCGTCGGCACGGACGCGCCGCTCGACCACGAGCAGCTCGCGCGCCTCGTCGAGCTCTCGCACGACGGGATCGCGCTCGCCGTGCGGCCCGCGCACATGTCCACGGACGGCGACACGATCCTGGGCTTCACGACGCGCCGGCCCGCCGCGCGGCGCCTCGACTTCCGTGCGTTCGACGTCCTGCATCACGTCGCCGTGCGGGAGATGGCCCGCGCCGTCGTGAGAGGCGTCTACGCGGCGCAGAGCCTCGGCGGGCTGCCTGGCCTCGCCGACTCGGAGGCGGTCAGGCGAGCTGCTTCTCTTGAATCGTGATGCCGAATTCCGGCAGATGGCGTAGGAAGGGCGCAGGGTCGAGGGCCTCGACGGGGAACACGCCCTTGCGCGTGATTTCCCCCCGGTGGATCATGAGGGCGGCCATCGCCAGCGGCGCTCCGACGGGGTAGCTCGTTGCGTTGAAGCCGTGCCTCCGGATCGCGTCCTGGTGGTCGAGGACGGACCAGAAAAGCCAGCCGTCCTTCCTCCCCGCCTTCGTGCCGCGCACGACGACCGCGAGACACGCGGTCCCTCGGACCTTCGTCGCGATGTCCCTCGGGTCCGGCATCAGGGCAGTCAAGATGTCCCGCGGGGCCACGTGGACCTTCTCGCCCGTCGCCTTCACCTCGACCTCGATCGGCACGCCACCGTGCAGCCCGAACCTCTGGAAGACGCGCAAGGCGTCCGCAAGGTCCGACGGGAGAGCGATCTTGAAGTCCATCCTCCGCAGGCCCTTGCCGATGAAGAGCGGGAGGGTGTTCGTCTCCTCGTGGTCGACGTTGTACACCGTCAACGGGCCCACGATCGGGAAGTCGAAGACCTCCTCGCCCTGCAGGGAGCCGAGGCGGACGAAGCGGCCGTTGTAGAAGGCGAGCGCGGGCAGCAGGACCTCCTCGATGAGCGTGTCGGGAGACCACAAGGACGCATACTCGTGGCCCTCCACGTCCCCGTTGTCCCCGTCGCGCACGAGCACCTCCTCGACCGTGTCGAGCCGGTCCGCGCCCATCCGGGCCATGAGGTTCGTGAGCCCGGGGTCCGCGCCCATGCCGAGGAGGCCCGCGAGGCCCGCCGCCTTAAAGCGTTCGTCGTACGCGATCTGGAGGCTCTCCGGCGGAGCCTTCACGGGCTCCCCGGGCTTCTCCTTTCCCAGGGCGAGGTCCGTCGCCGCGTCCACGTACGAAACGCGGGCGTTCAAGCACGCTTCCATGATCTTCAGGTTAAACCGCGGAAGGACGACGTTGATCACGAGGTCGAGGCCTTCGAATGCGCGCGCCATGTGCTCGATTTGGCTCGCATCGACCCTCGTGGCTTCGGCACGCCCGCCGCGCAACGTTCGCACGAGGGCCCGCGCGGCCTCTAGGTCGCGATCCGCGATAACGAGCCGGTCGATCTCGCCGCGCTTCGCGAGGAGGGTGCCCACGACGGAGCCAATCGCCCCTGCGCCTAGGACAAGTACCTTCACTGACCGAAACCTGCCAGCAGCTTCGCGGAACGGCCGGGGCTACATGAAGGTTACTCGCCGGTTGCGGAGCGTGACACTTTTCGTGTCCGGCGAGACCTCCGCAGGCGACGATTCGAGGCCTCGCAAGACCCCTCGATGGTCCAACGGGTCGCGGGTCCCGTGCCCCCTTGCACGTTTCCGAACCGGGGGAGGCGATTGCGAAACGGCAGAGAGGATCCGCGTACTGGGCGATATCATCTTTAGGCTAGGGATGTGCGGGGAACTTCATCCAATCAGGGGACATGCGACTCCCGGGAATCCAGATGGCCTTCGAGTGGTTCCTCTCGTTCCTCGTCGCAGGCGTAGCTGCGGCCGTCGCCGGAGTCACCGCATGGCGGTTCGCAACGAGACATCGCCTCCGCGACGGGTTCTGGGCCCTCGGCCTCGGACTGTGGGCGTTCTCGGAATATGCCCAAGGGGCCGCGTTTTTGTGGGGCTGGACCGTCCCCGTCTACAAGCTGTATTACTTCTCTGCAATCGCCCTCACGGGCTTTCTGGGCTCAGGATCCGTCGCACTCATCTTCCGCAGGAACCGCGCGATCCTCGGATTCCTGGGTTACATCCTCGCGGTGAGTGCGATCGTCGCTGTGGCGATCGCCCTGGCGCCCGTCGACGAGGCGCAGCTCGCAAGCCCCGCAGTCGGAGGCTTGGCCCTCCCCTCGAGCGTGCGGATCTGGTCGCCCTTCATCAACGTGCCCGGAGGGGTCGCCTTCATCGGCGGGGCCGCGTACAGTTTCTTCAGACTCCGGAAGAGCTTCGCGCTCCTCATCACGATCGGCGCCGCGGCCCCGGCGGTTGGAGGGGCTCTCGCGAGGTTCGGGTTGCCGCAGGTCCTCCCTTTCAGCAACTTCGTCGGAGTCGTCTTCCTCGCGGCGGGAATCTTCCTCTCCTTGCGGCCCGCCGAGTCGCGCGAACCTGTACCGTCGCCGATCCTCGCCGCGGGAACCGCGGGGAGCGGCGAAGAAAAGTCGGACCGAGGGAGCTAGGTCTTTGTCGAACACGCGGCGGTCCGAATCGCGCTGTGGGCAGGCTGCCTAGGTCGATGGATACTTATCGGAGAGGCCGCGTGCCCTCCGTCGGACCCGTCGCCTAGCACGGATAGGGCTCCGGATTTCTAATCCGGCTGTCGTGGGTTCGAATCCCACCGGGTCCGCTCCGGCCTCGAGCGCGCCTAGGGCACGAAGCACACGAACGCGTCGTCGACCGCTTGGCCGCAGCCGGCCGCGAGGTGGGCGCCGTCCGGAAGCTCCGGCAACGGCATGCCCGCCGCCAAGCGCCGCTTCACGTCGAGGATGTACGTGTCGTCGAGGATCTTGACCATCCCGTCCGGGTCCCCGTCGCCGTCCGCATCAAACTCGACGTAGACGTCGACGAAGCCGCCCGCGAGCTGCCCGCCCGCGTTCGACGGGATCGTCATGCTGCCGTCCAGATACAGGATCACGTCCCCGATGTTCCCCGCG
>JBQTHW010000180.1:0-2093 GCA_052389495.1 Methanobacteriota archaeon
CGTTCGGCACGTACGGGCCGGCGTTCTACGTCGGCGCAGGGCTCAGTATGATCGGGCTCGCCGTGTCCCTTCTCGTCCGGCCTCCGCGGCCGACCGCAGCGCAGGTCGTCCCCGGGCGCGGGCCGACCCGCGCGTGAGACGCCTACGGGTGCAGGATGACCTTCATCGAGTCCCGGGCTTGGGCCACGAGGCGGAACCCCTCCGCCGCCTTGTCGAGCGGCAGGCGGTGCGTGATCAGGTCCTCGACGGGGATGTGGCGCTCTCGGAGGAGCCGAATCGCCTCCTGGATGTCCCTGGGAGCGCCTCCGTACGAAGAGGTCATGGTCACCTCCTCTCGCCAGAGGGCATTGAACGGCAGGGTGACCTCCGTCGCCGGCTCCGTGGGCGCGAAGAAGAGGATCGTTCCGCCTCGGTCCACCGAGCCCATGCCTTGGGCGAGCGCGGTCGGCGCGCCCGTGCAGACGATGACGACGTCCGCGAGCCTGCCGCCATTCGATTCCCTCACGCGGCTCGGCACGTCCTCGCGTCCGTCGATCACGACGTCCGCGCCGGATCGTCGGGCGATCGCCTTGCGGGAGTCGACGACATCCGTGGCGAGCACGCGCGCTGCGCCGTCCGCTCTCGCGGCCCGGAGGTGGAGCTGTCCGGCGATCCCGCTCCCGACCACGAGGACCGTCGACCCGGGGGGCAGGTTCGCCCGGCGCCGGCCTCGAACGACGCATGCGAGGGGCTCGATGAACACGGCCTCCTCGTCCGAGATCTGACGCGGGAGGGCGAACACCCCGCGATCGACGTTGATGCGCGGCACCCGGACGAACTCGGCGAACCCGCCCGGGTCGAAGTTCGTCGTGCGCAGGGTGTCGCACACGGTCTCGTGGCCCGCCTTGCAATAACGCCATGCGCCGCACGGTACGTGGTGCGACACGAACACCCGCTGCCCGACCTTGGGCCGGGTCGCCCCAGCGCCGAGCTCGACGATCTCCGCGGCGATCTCATGCCCGAGGACGAGGGGGGCCTTCGGCTTCCGGTACCATTCCATCACGTCGGAGCCGCAGATCCCGCTCGCGCGCACGCGGACGAGGATCTCCCCCGCACCGATCGTTGGCCTCGGCAGGTCGACGAGCCGCACGTCGTCGTTGCCGTAGTACATCGCGGCCCGCATGGACGGCCATGGCGAACGCAGTCCGACTACTTCTTTCCCGCCTTCGCGCCTTTCAAGTGCTGCTCGAAGGCTTCCTTCGCGTTCGACCGCTCGTGGACGATCGCCCGGATCGCGCGGATCATCCCGACGGGGTTCGAAGACTGCCAGATGTTCCGACCCATGTCGACCCCGACGGCGCCCGCGGAGATCGCCTGCTCCGCGAGCTCGAGAGCGTCGAACTCCGTGTCGAGCTTCGGGCCGCCCGCGACGACGAGCGGCACGGGGCAGCTGTCGACGACCTTGTCGAAGTCCGGCTCGCAGAAGTACGTCTTCACGACGTGCGCGCCGAACTCCGCCGCGATGCGCGTCGCGAGCCCGAGGTAGCGCGCGTCGCGCTTCTCGAGCTCCTTGCCGACCGCCGTCACGGCGAGGACCGGCATGCCGACCTCCTCGCCCTCGTTGACGAGTCGGCCCAGGTTCACGAGGCTCTCGTGCTCGTGCGGCGCGCCGACGAAGATCGAGAGCGCGACCGCGGAGGCGTTGATCCGAATCGCCTCGCGCATGGAGGTCGTGATGTCTTCGTTCGAGAGATCCTCGTTGAGGACGCTCGCGCCGCCCGAGACGCGCAGGACGAGGGGCACGTTCGACCCGGGGTCGATCGATGTGCGCACGACGCCCCGCGTCACCATGACCGCGTCGGCGTACGGGAGGAGCGGCTCGAGGGTCTTCCGCGGGACCTCGAGCTTCCGCGTCGGGCCGAGGAAGTAGCCGTGGTCGGCCGCGAGCATGACCGTGCGACCCGTCGTCGGGCGGATGATCCGCGCGAGGCGGTTCCGAAGGCCCCAGTCCACCGCGATGCCTCCCGCGGTTCCGTCCGATGAGGGGCAGCCTATTTAGCCTTTCCCGCCGTGCGCCGCGATGTGGTCGGGGACATCGAGAAGGTTCATCGATC
>JBQTHW010000181.1:0-1814 GCA_052389495.1 Methanobacteriota archaeon
AGCACGAGGACAGCATCGGGAACCGCGGCGTGATCTCCCGCGGCGACGTCCAGTGGATGACGTCGGGGAGCGGGATCTTCCACCTTGAGATGCCGTAGCCGCGGGACGGGTTCATGGGCGGCTTCGAGCTGTGGGTGAATCTGCCCTCCTCGAGCAAGATGATGGACCCGCGCTACCAGGAGGTGAAGCGCGCCAACATCCCCGAGGTCGACGCCGCGGAAGGGGTGCGCGTGCGGGTCGTGAGCGGCGAGGTCGCGGGGGTCCGCGGTCCCGTGCAGGGCATCGTGGTGGAGCCCGAGTACCTCGACGTCCGGATCGAGCCGCGCGCCGTGTTCGACCATCCGCTCAAGGAAGGCCACACCGCGTTCGCGTACGTCCTGTCGGGCCACGGTCGCTTCGACGAGAGCGGGGATCCGGTCGACTCGGAGAACCTCGTGATCTTCCGGGATGGCCCGAGGGTCCGGATCGCGGCGGGGGGCGAGCCGCTCCGGTTCCTCCTCGTCTCGGGGAGGCCGCTCCGGGAGCCCGTCGCGTGGTGGGGTCCCATCGTGATGAACAACCGCCGGGAGCTCGAGGTCGCGATCGAGGAGTTCCAGAACGGGACGTTCATCAAGCGCGGCGACTAGGCCGCGGCACCCGTCCGCGTCGAGACATTCAAGGGCGCCGCGCGGATGCGGGCCCATGACCCGATTCCCGGACATCGTCGCGAAGCTCCCGGAGGCCGACGTCGCGTTCACCGGCGCGGACGTCCGGCTTCTCCGCGGGCCCACGGCGTCCGCGATCTTCGTCGAAGCGCTCGAGGACATGGAGGTGCCGTCGCACACGCACGCCGCGCAGTGGGGGGTTGTCGTGGACGGCGAGATGCGGCTCACGATCGGCCGCCGGACCGCGACGTACCGGCGAGGGGATGAGTACCTCATCCCGGCGGGGACGCCCCACGCCGCGGCCCTCCGCGCGGGCACGCGCGTGATCGACTTCTTCGACGATCGGGACCGGTACCGCCCGCGCCCGGGTCCGCCCCGGAAAACTACTTGACCGCACGGTCCTTCGCGTTGCCTCTTGGCGGCGGGTCCGAGGCCCCTCGCGGCAAGCCGACGCGGCGTCGCGCTCGGCACGGCGTTCGGGTTCCCGATCGGCGTGCTGTCCGGATTCACGGGCGTCGGCGGCGGGGAGTACCGCGCGCCCGTGCTCGTCGGGTTGTTCGGGGACGTCCGGCACGCGATCGCGGCGAACCTGCTCGTCGGCATGGCCGTCTCCGTCGCGACGTTCCTCTACCGGGCGGGATGGACCCTCGCACCGGACGCGCTCGTCCTCGCCGGCCTGCTCGTCGCGACGAGCGTGCCGGGCGGCTACCTCGGCGCCGCGGCGACGCGTCGCGTGTCCACGAGGACGCTCAAGGCGCTCCTCGCCGCGATCCTCGTCGTCACGGGCTTCCGACTCATCCTCTTCGAGACGTCGGCGACGGGCGCGCCCGCCCTCGACCTGGGGTCGGCCCTCCTCGCGCTCGCTCTGGGCTTCGGTCTCGGCCTCATCTCCGGCGTCCTCGGCCTCGCGGCGGGGGAGTACCGCATCCCGGCGCTCATCCTCCTGTTCGGGATCCCGCCCGTCGCGGCGGGCACCCTCAGCTCGCTCGCTGCGATCCCGCAGCAGGCGATCGCGTACGCGACGCACCGGAGGCTCGGGCACACGGCCCACGCGACCCTTCGGCTCGGGTCCGCGATGGCGCCGGCCTCGATCGTCGGCGTGGTCCTCGGGGTGTCCCTCCTCGGCCGGACGACCGAGGCGGTCGTCGCGCGGGTCCTCGGAGGCGCGAT
>JBQTHW010000182.1:0-4453 GCA_052389495.1 Methanobacteriota archaeon
CACGGTACCCTCGATCCCGGGGCTCGACGGCGTCGACTCCCTGACGAACGTGGAAGCCCTCTCCCACAAGGACCTCCCGGACTCGATGATCGTATTGGGCGGCCGCGCCCTGGGTCTGGAATTCGCCCAGAGGTATCAGCACCTCGGGACACAGATCACGGTCCTCCAGCGGAGCGATCGCATCGTGCCCGAGGAGGAGCCCGAGGTCTCCGCGCACCTTCAGCAATATCTGGAAGAGGACGGACTGCAGGTTCACACGGGGGTCCGTGTCCTGTCCGCAGGGCAGAACAAAGGCCGGAAGATCGTGGAGGCCCAGATCGGGGATCGGAAGAAGCGGATGGAAGCGGAAGAGCTCCTCTTGGCCACGGGCCGCACCCCGAATACGGAGGGGCTGAACCTCCCCGCCGCACGGGTCGAGGTCAAGGCGGACCAAGGGATCCAGGTCGACGCGGAGATGCGCTCGACGGCATCCCATATCTTCGCGGGCGGCGACGTGATCGGCAAGCCGATGCTCGAAACGACCGCGGCGAAGGAAGGCTACATCGCGGCGGAGAATGCCTTGGCGAGTCGCGGTCTGAAGATGGACTACCGTGCGGTGCCCCACGCGGTCTTCACGAATCCCGCCGTGGCCTCTGTGGGCCCGACGGACGCGGAGGCGAATGCAAGCGGGACGGTCCGTTGCGCGTGCAATACGGTGCTCCTTGAGAAGGCGCCCAAACCCGTGATCGTCGAGGACACGCGGGGCCTCGTGAAGATCGTGGCAGAGGCGGAGAGTCACAAGATTCTCGGAGTCCATATCCTAGCGTCCCTCGCGCCGGACATGATCCACGAAGGCGTCCTCGCGGTGAAGCATGCCCTCACGCTGGAGGACATCATCGACACGGTCCATGTGTTCCCGACACACAGCGAGGCGATCAAGCTCGCCGCCCTGTCGTTCTTCGAGGATGTGGACAAGCTGAGCTGTTGCGCCCTCTAGGGGGACGCCCCATCCCCTGAGGCACGTGAACTTACGCGTGGTCCGTCCTCGTGGCCCAATGCAGCAGGGGGATCATCGCGGACTGGAGCGCCTGCCCCGCCCTCGTAAGGGAGTATTCGACACGGGGCGGAACCTCGTTGAAACTCTCCCTTCGCAAGAGGCCGGCTCCGTGGAGCCGTCGCAGCTTTTCCGCGAGTGTCTTGGGACTAATCCCTCCCAGTTTGTCCTTCAGTTCGTGGAACCGCAAGGTCCCGAAATTCCCGATGGTCCCGATGATCAGGATCGACCACTTGTCTCCGATCACGTTGATCACGCCCTCGAGGAGATGGGGGCACGGATCCTCCGGATTCTTCACGAGGGGGCAACCGCGCTTCGGGCTCCAACCCATGCTTCACCTGGCGAAACTTGGTTTCGTGATTCCCACTGGATACTTTATTACTTTCCCTTGGATACTATGAGAACGTGTCCCATCCCGTCCCCTTGGAGATGTCCGTGGCCTCGAGACGAGGGGTCGACCCGCGGGCGGTCCTCCTGCTCGGGATCGGCGCCCTCGCGCTGCTCGCCCTCGCGGGCTACGGCGTGTTCGTGTTCTTTGTGACGGGAGGCGCCAGCCTTGCGCCCGCTGGGTTCCTCCTCGTCGCGGTCGTCGCCGGCGCAGGCGCGTTCTTCTCGCCATGCTCCTTTCCGCTGCTCCCGAGCTATTTCGCCTACGCACAGGCGGTGGGCCGCAGGGCGGCCCGCACGTCCGGAGCTACGGGGGCCATCGCGCGCGGCTTGGCCGCATCGGGCGGCGTGGTCACGTTCAACGTCCTCCTTGGCCTCGTGTTCGCCGTGGCGGGGCTAGGCGTTGCGCAGTCCCTCCCGCTGCTGTCCCCGAGTCCATCCGCTGTTACAGTCGCCCTGCGGGCCGTCGTCGGCGGCGCTCTGGTCGCCCTGGGTGGCGTGCAGCTCGCGAACCTCTCCGTGCACGGTGGGTTTCTAGACCGGTTCGTCCGCGCGATCCAGCCACGCGATCGTGCGCGAGAGCCCTTGATCGAGTTGTTCCTGTACGGCTTCGCCTACACGGTCGTAGGCATCGGCTGCACGGCGCCGTTCCTCGCGACCGTCATCGTCCTCGCCCTCGCCTCGGGCGGGTTCCTGGCGGCGTTCGCGGGCTTCCTCGTCTTCGCCCTCACGATGTCGACCTTCATGCTCCTCGCCTCGGTCGTCGCCGTGGGACCCCATCGGGGAATCCTCAAGGGTTTGAGCGCGAGGACGCCGGCGATCAAGCGCGCGGGCGGTGCGGCCCTCGCGGCGTTCGGGGCGATCGTCCTCGTGACGACGGTGTGGCCCGGCCTCCTGGCTCCCCTCTTCCCATGATTCGGCGACCGCGGCCGACTACCGAAACCGCTCCCGGAGCCACCGCTCGCACCGCGTCAGGACGACGTCCGTCATCGGCTCGTGCCGCTCGTCTTGCAAAGGGTGGTTCGCGCCATCGACGATGACGAATTGCACGGTCGGGATCTTCCGGACGACCTCGTGGAGGGCCGCGAGGTCGAGCCGGTCCGACTTCGAGCCCACGAAGATGAGCGCGTCGATCTCGAACTCCCCGAGACGCTGGAGGACCATCTTCCGTTCGGCCTGGGCCGTGTAGCTCAGGCCCAGGAGGATGAGATCTTCAGGGTCGTCGTCCGTCGCCGCCGCGATCGCCGCCCACGCGCCGAGTCCGCGGCCCGCCACGACGACATGGTCCTGTTTCGATGTCCGGCGCGCGTAGGCGATCGCTTCCCTGAGGTCCGCGATCTCCTCCTCGTGTCCGGCCGACGCCTCCGCGCCGGCGTCCTGGTATGCGAAGTTGAACCGGAGGGACCACAGGCCGAGGTCCGCCCCAAGGCGGGCGACGGCCGCGACGAGAGGCTCGTCCATGTCCCCGTGGCGTCCGTGGGCGGCCACGAGGGCGCCTTTGGACTCCCCGTCCGGGACCAAGACCTTCCCGCGGAGTCTACTCGTCGCGCCCTCGAAGGTGATGAGGGTCTCCGCCGGAAGGAGTTCCGTGGCCATCTCGTCCGGCGGATGGCCTTCCCGGAGGCGAAAAACCTTGCGACGCAAGAATCGCCCCGCGAAACAGCGGTCCTTCGTCGGGAAACGTAGAAATAGCGAGTGGGTTCGTGGCGTGCACGACGCCCAACCGTCGTGAGGCCCACGGATGTCCGCCACCTCCGCGCTCGTCTTGCTCGTCGCACTGACGCTGGCCCCTGCGGCGGCGGCCCCGAACTCGGTCCTGGCGACCGGATGGGGTCAGGCCACTCCGATCTCGTCGGGTCCGTTCGGAGCGGGCGCGCCCGACCTCGCGGTGGACGCGGCGGGCAACGCGATCGCAGTTTGGACCCAGTCCGACGGGGTACGGATCAGCGCGTATGCGGCGTACCTCTCGGTGGCGTTCGGCTGGGCGGCTCCGACCCGGATCGAACTGAGCAACGCGGGAGACGTGTCCGCCGTCTTCGTCGCGATGGATCCCGGCGGGAATGGGACGGCCGTCTGGCACCAGTTCGACGGTTCCCGGTTCCGGACGTACGGAAATCGGTTCACACCGAGCGCGGGCTGGGGGACCGCCGTGTCGATCGATGACCCGAACCTAGCGGACAGCGCCTGGCCCGACGTCGCCGCGGATGCGAACGGAAACGCGATCGCCGTGTTCCGTCAGTTCGACGGCGCGACGACGAGCATGATCGCGAACCGGTACGTTCCGGGTTCGGGCTGGACGGGGCCGACCGTCATCGAGGGCTACACGGCCTCCTCGGACGACGCCCAGGTCGCCGTCGCAGCGAGCGGCGAGGCGACCGCCGTGTGGCGCCAGTGGGACGGGTCCGTGAACAACATCGCGTCGAATCGCTTCACGCCGGGTGCGGGCTGGGCGACCGCGACGTACATCGAGGCGTCCGGCGGCGAGGCGATCGAGCCCCGCGTGGCGATGGATGCGGCGGGCGGCGCGATCGCGGTGTGGCGTCAGCTGAGCGGGAGCGCCCGCAGCGTGTTCGCGAACCGCTTCGTCCCGGGCGCGGGCTGGGGATCCCCTCAGCTCCTCGAGACGGACGACACGGGGGACGCGGCGGGGCCGCGGATCGCGATGGACGCCGCGGGGAACGCCGTCGCCGTGTGGTCCCAGTCGGACGGGACGACGACGAACGTCTGGGCGAACCGCTACGTCGCCGGGACGGGGTGGGGCTCCCCCGTCGTGCTCGAGACGGCGTCCGGGTTCGCGGCTGGCCCGCTCGCCTCCGTCGACGCGGACGGGAACGCCTTTGCCACCTGGGTCCAGTTCGATGGGACGGTCATGCACCTCTACGCGGCGCGTTACCGCGTGGCTCTCGGCTGGGACGCGCCCGTCCTCCTGGAGACGGACAACCAGGGCGGCGCGTCCGTGGGAGGCCTCGCGGCCGACGCCGCGGGTCATGCGGTCGCCGTATGGCCGCAAACGGACGGCGCCGTCTCGCGGAT
>JBQTHW010000183.1:0-2636 GCA_052389495.1 Methanobacteriota archaeon
TGATCACCGTGGGGCGGAACCTCGACCGATGAGCCTCGCATGGAACGCATCCGAAGTGGCGGCTGTCCCGGCATCCTGGTCTCTCAAGGTCCTTTCGCCGGCCGACGATTGGATCGACATGCGCGCACGGTCCGAAATCGAGCTCGTCGCCAGTACTGGCGTGAATGCACTACCGGTCGTTGGCGTTGCCGACGGCTCGGAATCCTCAACGGGCTTGCCCACAGAACCCCTCGCAATTGCCGGCGTCGTGTATGTAGGCCTTGTGGCGCTCGCCTTGTTTCTTCGTGCGCGCCGGCGCAGGCAACGCAGGGCCCCGGAGGGTCGGGAGTGAGCGCGAACCGTGTCGTGAGGCGGCCGAGGGACAGCTTCCTGGTCGCGATCCTCTTCGTCGCTGCTTTCGTCGTGGCCTATCTAGCGGTGCCATTCAATCCGACTGTCCCAAACACCCAAATCCAGGTGAGGCCGGAACCCCTTGTCCTGATTCTCGCGATTCCCTTCGGTCGCTCCGCCGTTGTCGGATCGGCAGGCGGGGTCCTCGTCCACAACGCGATGTTCCGTCTTGGTCCCGAGATTACCCCCCTCTTTACCATTGCCCAGACGGCCATGGCTCTCGTCGCGGGTCTCTTCGGAACGGAAGTGTGGAGGCATGCCGTCTCACCGTTACGGCAGCTCCTCACACCCGCCGCATTCGTGGGAGTCTTCGCGCCCACCTTGGGCATCCTCTCTGCGGTGGAACTCGGCGCGAACCCGTCGGAAGAGATCCTCCACATTTTCGAGGAGGTGTTGATTCCGCAGCTTCTTATCGGCCCCCTCGGCCTCGCGGGCTTGGAATTCGCTCGCACCAGGCTCAAGGCGCCCGCTCCGACAGCCCGTTGAACGGAACCCGACATGGTGCGTGACGCCGTGCCATCGGCCTATCGAATCGGACAAATCGTTGAAGACGCTCATGAGAGCCTTCACGGCCGGCTATTCGTTTCGAGCGCCTATGGCGATGATGAAAAAGTAGCCGGACGGGCCGGGATGGTTGGCCGAGTCCGGCCAAGGGTGGTCTGGGACGGAGCTCGTGTGTTCACGCAATGAGCCCTACATGGGGTGGGCTTGGGTCGCGTGCTGCCTCAAGTCGCGCTCGCTGTGGAACGTCGCGCCGCAATCGCACGCATAATCACGATGCGGAGCCGGGCCTCCTCCGGCATGCATCTTCCCGTGCTCTCGCATCTCGGCGTCCGTCGCAAAGGCGATTCCGCAGGCATCGCAGCGTAGTGCCATGGGCCGCCTATCCCGTTGCTCGAACTTACGCAACGCGTCCATCCGTGCAAGCACGGTTCCAGCGGTTTGAGGGATCCCCCGCCCGCGGGGTGTCAGGACGTCCGTCCGACTACCCGGCTGCCCCCGAAATCTGCGCCGCGTGACCGCGACCCGCTGCGAGGTCGCCAAGGGCCGTGTGGAATGCGGCGATCGTCCGCTCGAGGTCCTCGTCTCCGTGGTCCTCGCACGTGAAGAAGCACTCCATGTTGTCCTCGTCGATCATCACGCCGTGGTTCAGGAGGTCGACGTGCAGGACGGCATACTTGGCCAGGTCGCACTTCGCGAGATCCCGGTATTCGTGGACCTCCCGCTGCCTCGTGAAGAGGATCTGGAACATCTCCGGGACGCCGGTCACGAGCATCGGCACGCGGCTCTCTTCCGCGACCTCCTGCAGCCCGCGCATGAGACGCTTGCCGAACGACTCGAGCTGCTCGTAGGGCTTCCCGGTCCTGAGGATGTCGAGGGTGGCATCCACCGCCGCGAGAGAGACGGGATTGCCGGAGTAGGTGCCCCCGTGGACGACCTTCGCAGGCCCGATGATGTTCATGACCTCCGTCGAGCCGGCGAAGCAGGCGACCGGGTAGCCGTTCCCCATCGACTTCGCGAACGTTGCGAGGTCCGGCGTGACGCCGAACCGCTCCTGGGCCCCGCCGGGCGCGACCCGGAATCCCGTCTTCACCTCATCGAAGATCAGCAGGATCCCGTGGTCCGAGCACAGTTGCCGGAGATCTTTCAAGTACCCGTCCCGCGGGAGGATCGCGGCGCAGTTCCCCATGATCGGTTCCGTGATAATCGCGGCAATCTCGGCGCCTCTGCGTTTCACGAGCTTCTCGATCCGGTCGAAGTCGTTCCACCGTTCCACGAGGCACATCTTCTGGATCGATCGAGGAATGCCTGCGGACATGGGGACGGACTTGGGTGCTCCTCGGGCCTTGTCGAACGGCGGGTCCGTGCTGAACAGCAGGTAGTCGTGGGCTCCGTGGTACATCCCTTCGAACTTCATGATCGCCTCGCGCTTCGTGTACGCGCGTGCGACGCGGATCGCGTGCATCGTCGCCTCCGTCCCGGAGTTACAGAACCGAATCATCTCTGCGCACGGGACCATCGAAACGATCTTCTTCGCGACCGTGACCTCGAGCTCGTGGCTCAGGGCGTACACGAGTCCCTGCTCGTCGACCGCGTGGACGCGTTCGTGGACGCGCGAGTCGCTGTGGCCCAGGATGACGGGGCCGAACCCCATGCGATAGTCGATGTACTCGTTCCCGTCGACGTCCCAGATGTGCGAGCCCCGCGCCTTCGACACGAACAGGCTGCACGGCATGTTCGTCGGG
>JBQTHW010000184.1:0-6162 GCA_052389495.1 Methanobacteriota archaeon
TGGATGACGAGTACGTCTACGAGCCAATCCGGCAGATTGAGATCGAGAACGTGGAAACGACCCTGGTCTACAACCTCGACGTCGACGAGGACGAGACGTACGTCGCGGCAGGGCAGGTCGTCCACAACTGCGTGAAGAAATGCCCGTTCGATGCGATCCGGATCATCGGCCTCCCGGAGGAACTCAAGGAGGACCTCGTCCACCAGTACGGCAAGAACGCGTTCCGCCTGTTCCGCCTCCCCGTGCCGAAGAAGGGCGAGGTGATCGGCCTCTTGGGCCCGAACGGGATCGGCAAGACGACGGCGATCTCCCTCCTGAGCGGCGAGCTGCCGCCGAACCTCGGCCACTATCGCCGGAAGAAGGCGTACTGGGACGACGTCCTGGCGTACTTCGCGGGGACGGAGCTCCACGACTACCTTGCGAAGATCGCGGGCAAGGAGTTCCGGACGGCGATCAAGCCGCAGTACGTCGACAAGCTCAACAAGGTCTACGCGGGCCGCGTCCGGGACCTGCTGACGAAGATCGACGAGCGCGGCCGCCTCGACGAGCTGACGTCCGCCCTGTCGCTCGAGTCGTTCCTCGACCGGGACATCGCCCAGCTGTCCGGCGGCGAGCTGCAGCGCGTCGCCGTCGCCGCGACGATGCTCAAGGACGTGGACATCTATTTCTTCGACGAGCCGTCGTCGTACCTGGACATCTACCAGCGCCTCCAGGTCGCGAAGGTGATCCAGTCCCTGTCCAAGGAGAAGTACGTCGTCGTCGTCGAACACGACCTCGCCGTCCTCGACTTCCTCGCGGACCACGTGTTCCTGATGTACGGCGAGGAGGGCGCCTACGGCATCATCGCGCAGCCGCGCGCCGTGCGCACGGCGATCAACGTGTACCTCGACGGCTACATGAAGGAGGAGAACATGCGGTTCCGGGACCGCCCGATCCGGTTCGAAAGCCGCCCGCCCCGAGGGGCCTGGACGGCGGAGCCGCTCGCGACGTTCGAGCGCCTGACGAAGGCGTACGACGGCTTCGACCTCCAGGTCGCGCCGGGCCGCCTGCGCAAGGGCGAGGTCGTCGGCGTCGTCGGTCCGAACGCGACCGGCAAGACGACGTTCGTGAAGATGCTCGCCGGCGAGGAGGCACCGACGTCGGGGTCCGTCCAGGGACGGTGGCAGGTGTCGTACAAGCCGCAGTACCTCGAGTCGACGTACGAGGGCACGGTCCGCACGCTCCTCACGGCGGCGATCGGCAAGAAGGCGGAGTCGGGTTACTTCGACACGGAGATCCTCCACCCTCTGCGGATCAAGGGGATGCTCGACCGCGACGTCTCGACCCTTTCCGGCGGCGAGCTGCAGCGCGTCGCGATCGCCCTCTGCCTGGGCCGCGGCGCGGACATCTACCTGATCGACGAGCCGTCCGCCTACCTCGACTCGAACCAGCGCGTCGAGACCGCGAAGACGATCCGGCGCGTCATGGAGAAGGAGGGTCGGACGGGCCTGATCGTCGACCACGACGTGTACTTCATCGACCTGGTCTCGGACAGCCTCATGGTCTTCTCCGGGGAACCGGGCCGCCACGGCACGGGCGAGGGCCCCTTCCCGATGCGCGAGGGGATGAACCGCTTCCTCAAGACAGTCGGCGTCACGTTCCGCCGCGACGCGGACTCGAACCGGCCGAGGATCAACAAGATCGACTCGCGCCTCGACCGGGAGCAGAAGTCCGCGGGCGAGTACTACTACGCGATCGAGGACGCGGTCAAGGCCGCGTGACGTCCGCCGCGCGTCGCGCGCGGGCTTTCCTCCAGTACACGTAGCCAACGATGACCGCTAAGGCTCCCGCGACGAGGTACAGGTCCACGTTCTCCGTGGCCTGCGCGAACCCGATCCACGCGTCGAGGAGGTAGTAGCCCGCGACGACGAGGACCGTGTTCCAGATCGCCGCACCGATCGTCGAGAAGACGACGAAGTTGCGCAGCCGCATCCGCCCGATCCCGGCGGGGAACGAGATGAAGGACCGCACGCCGGGGATCGCGTGCCCGAGCAGGATCCCGACGTCCCCGAAGCGCGCGAACCACCGTTCCGCCCACGCGAGGTCGTCCTCCCCGAGGCCGACGAACCGCCCGTACCGGAGGATGAGCGGCCGTCCGACGTGGGCGCCGATCTTGTACGCGACGGCGTTGCCGATCGCCGCGCCCGCCGTGCCCGCGAGGACGACGAGGGGGAGGCTGAGCCGCGACTGCGCGGCGAGGAACCCCCCGAACGGCATGATGATCTCGCTGGGGATCGGGGTCAGGACGCCCTCGACGACCATCAGGAGGAAGATCCCCGGGTAGCCGAGCCGCGCGACGACGTCGACGATCCACTCCGTCAGCCCGAGGAACAGGGAGGCCATCGGTCCGGGGCGCGAGCGGGCCGTCTCGTTTCAACGTTTCGCGGCGGTTATCAGGCTGCCGACGCCCTCCGCGGCCGGCTCGCCGTCCTCGACGACGGCCTCGCCCCGCACGTACACGGCGTGGGGGAAGCAGCCGTCCAGCCCCTCGAAGGGCGTCCAGTCGCACTTGTAGCGCAGGCGCTTCGCGGTGACCTTCGTGTACCGTCGCGGGTCCACGACGACGAGGTCCGCGTCCGCGCCGAGCCGGATGTCCCCCTTGTCGAGACCGAGGATCGCGGCGGGCCGGGACGCGGTCGCGGCGACGAGCCGCTCGAGGGACAGGTCGCCCGCCTTCACGCGCCGCAGGAGGAGCGGGAGCGACGTGCCGACGCCCGGCACGCCCGAAGGCGCCTCCGCGAACGGGCCGTCCTCCTTCTCGTCCCGCGTGTGGGGCGCGTGGTCGCTCGCGACGACGTCGATGCGGCCGTCGACGAAGGCCGTCCAGAGCGCGTCGCGGTCCTCCGGGCTCCGGAGGGGCGGGTTCACCTTGCCGAACGCGCGGAGCGGTCTTTCGCGGTCGAGGAACAGGTGATGCGGCGTCGCCTCCGTCGTCGCGCCCGACGGGGCCGCGTCGAGCGCCTCGACGCACGTGACGTGGGCCACGTGGAGCCTCGCCGAGGCGCCCATCCCGGCGAGCTTCTTCAACGCGCCGACCTCCGCCTCCTTCGGGCGCGCGGCGTCGTGGCCCCGCAGGTCCGTCGCGACCCTCGTGCCGAACGTCCTCGGGTCCTCCGCGTGGACGGCGACGACCTTGCCCGTCTCGCCCGCCGCCTCGAGGACGTCCGCGAGGGCGTCGTCGTCGATCGCGAGGCCGCCCGTCGTCTCGGCCATGTACACCTTGAACGCCGTCGCGCGGTCGAGCCGCGACACCGCGCCCCCGCTGCGCGGCGCCGCGTACACGCCGACGTCGACGTGGGCCCGTCCCCGGATCCGCGCGATCTTCGCGTCGAGCGCGTCGCGCGTCGTGACGGGCGGATCCGTGTTCGGCATGTCGAGGACCGTCGTCGTGCCGCCGAGCGCCGCGGAGCGCGTGCCGCTCGGGAGGTCCTCCTTGTCCGTGAGTCCGGGCTCGCGCAGGTGCACGTGCAGGTCGATGCCGCCCGGGAGGATCAGGGCGTCCCCGTAGTCCGCAACGTCGTCGCCCCCGAGGACCTTCCGGATCGCGGCGATCCTCCCGTCCTCGATCCCGAGACAAAGGTCCTCGACGCGCGCTCGGTGGAACACCCGGCCCCTAACGACGAACATGCACCCGACCCAGGCTCCGGCGGACGACGGGCCCTCGAGGCTCGGCCTCCGAGAAGATCTCCGCCTGGAACGTGTACACCCGGGTCGTCGGGTCGAGCCAGGCGTCCGGGAGGAGCCCGGCCTTCATGCACGCCTCGGAGAGGAACGTCTCCGCGTCCCAGTCCCACTCGACGGGCACCTGCGGCAGCACGATCCCGCGGTACGGCCCCTGCGCGATCTTGAGGCCGTCCTCCCCGACGCGGACGAGCTTCGGGAGGTCCTTCGGCCTCTTCGCCTCGACGAGGGCCGGCGGCGTGAGCAGGCTCACCTCGACCGTCACCCCCGTCAGCTCCTCCGAGGTGAGGCGTGGGAACCGCGGGTCCTCCGTCGCCCCTTCCGCTCCCTTCACGACGCTCTTCAGGAGGGGGAAGAACGGCTCCGGATAGCCGATGCAGCCGCGCAGCTCGCCGGACGGATGCACGTTCAGCGTGACGAACGCGCCGACCTTCGCCTCGAACGTGCCGGGCGTGTCGACGGGGTGCGCCGCGCGCCCCGTGACGTACGCCTCGATCGCCTCCCGCGCGATCCGGACGGCGAGCTCGCCGTCCGCGTCGGAGAAGCGCATCTCCCGACGAATGACCGCGCGTTCCTTAATCCTGTCGCCACGGTTGTTCCCGCCGAAATGAGTCACCGCACAAACCTTTTATCGCACGCGGGTGCATCGGTCCCGTGCGATGGAATGAGGGCTCGGGTTCCCGTCTTCGAGATCATGAGCCAAAACCCCGTGACGATCGGCCCGCAGGCGACCGCCTCGGACGCCGCGGAGGTCATGCGAGACCAGGAGATCGGCAGCCTGATCGTCGTCGAGGACGGCAAGCCCACGGGGATCGTGACGGAGCGGGATCTCGTGACGAAGGTCGCGGCCCGCAACGAGCGGCCCGGCGACGTCCGCATCAAGTCGATCATGACGTCCCCCGTCGTCGCGGTGCACCCGGACGCGGAGGTCGTCGATGCCGCGAAGCTCATGTCGAGCCGGAAGATCCGGCGGCTCGCCGTGATCCGGGAGGGGAAGCTCGTCGGCGTGATCACGGAGAACGACATCCTGCGGATCTGGCCCGCCCTCGTCGAGGTCACGCGGGAGTACGCGCGCGCGGGCCTCGAGACGGAGCTGCATCGCGGGATCGAGGGGCACTGCGAGGCGTGCGGCGTCTACTCGACGAACCTCGTACCGGACCGCGGGCTGCTCCTGTGTCCGGATTGCCGCGGATAATGAGCCGGCAATCTTTATAGCGCGACCCCAGGTTCGACCCGCACCGTGCCGCGTCTCGTCCAGATTTCCCAGGAGGAGCTCGACTCCGTCCGTCGGCTCTACGAGAGCGTGATGTCGTACGCGTGCCACGGCCTCTTCCTGCGCGAGGGCATGGCGCTCGCGGACCAGCGTCTCAAGGACGCCGGCGACGGGCAGGACCCGCTCGCCGTGGGGAAGGCGCTCATCGTGGAGCGCGGATGGGCGGAGGACGTCATGTTCACGGACCAGGGCGTCCGGGTGCGCGGCTCGATCGAGGCGGCGCCCGGGGCCGAGGTGGAGACGTGCCACCGTCTGCGCGGGATCCTGTCTAAGGTCCTCGAGGCGAAGGCGAGCAAGCGCGTCCGGTTGCAGGAGATCGAGTGCGTGAGCACGGGCGGGCGCGAGTGCCGGTTCGAGCCGGAGGAGTCGCCGTGAGCCTCGCAGAGATGGTGAAGGCGCTGCGCGACGTGGCGAAGGCGGAGGCCGCGGCCGTCATCGGCCGCGACGGCGCCGTCGTCGCGGCGGAACTCCCTCCGTCGGTCTCCCAGGAGACGTTCTCGATCATGTGCGCGGCGATCCTCGGCGCCGGCCTCACGGCGTCGACGGAGCTCCGGCACAAGCCGCCGCGCCGCGTCGTGCTCGACTCGGAGGACTCGACGATCCTGATCCAGGAGATCGGCCGTCGGGCGATGGTCGTCCTCGTCCTGCCGTCGGACGTCCCGCTCGACCGGCTCGAGGGCGTCCTGCGCCGGTTCTCGGAGTCCGCCGCGGCCGCGCTGTCGTAGGCACGGCAAGCCTTTATCCGGCGGACCCCAATCGCACGCTCGGGCCCGTGGTCTAGTGGCTAGGATGCGACTCTTACAAAGTCGAGACCGTCGGTTCGATTCCGACCGGGCCCATCCTCGAAAGCCTTACATGTCCGGAAGGCCGTAAGGAAGGTTCGGTCATGCAGGCGCCTCCGACGCTTACCGAAATGCACCGCAAGGAGGGGCGCGGGGCCCTGGCGGCGACGGTCGTCTCCTTCATCGTCGGCCTGACGGTCATCCTCTCCATCGATTGGAGCTTCCCCGCAAACGGACCCATGTTCGAAAGCGCGATCTTCGCGCTCGGCATCGCGCTCGCTGTCGTCGTGGGCCTCGCCTTGATGTTCATCAGGCACGCGGGCCGTGGCCCCTGTCCTTCGTGCGGACGGCCGACTCCCCGGGACGCCGCCTTCTGTCCCTCCTGCG
>JBQTHW010000185.1:0-5916 GCA_052389495.1 Methanobacteriota archaeon
CGCCGGTGCGGCGGACGCCGCGGGCGCCGGACGGGCGGGCGTCGGTCGGGCGTCCGCGCGCGTCGGAGGCGCCGGACCCAGGGAGTCCGGCGTCGCCTGCGCCGACGTCGCATACTCGATGTAGAACCGCTCGTCCTGCGCCGCACGCGTCTCGACGCCGCCCGCGTAAACGGCCGCGCTGCGCGTTCGCTCGCGGATCGGCCGGACGAGGAGCCACCACCCGACGTTCGCCGCCCCGAGGAGCAGCAGGAGGAACGGCACAACGCGGAACAGGCCGGGCATCGGCGCCCGCACGACGACGACGGCGAGGTCCGCGCGGCCGCCGACCGTGTTCTCGAGGGCGATCGACCAGGACGCGTAGCGGCTCGCGGTCGTCTCGTCGAACGGCAGGACGAGCCGCCCGGAGTCGTTCACCCACCCCGTCGCCACGGTCACCGCGTCGCGCACGACCGTCACGCGTACGTTCCCGACGGACGAAGGCTGGCCCGCGACCGTGATCTGGCGCACGTAGCCGAGGCCGAACGCGTCGGGATTCGTGAAGTTCACCCATTGCGTTCCGAGTCCCGGCACGACGACCGGCAGGGGCGGCTCCGTGAGCAGGTCGCCCGACACCGCCGCGGACACCGGCAGGAGCAGCATCACGCCGACCGTCAGCGTGAGGCTCGCGGCCCACCCGGCGCGCCCCATCCCCTCCCGCGCCAGCAGGAACCGCTGGCTGTCGCTCGCCGCGTGCACGATCTCGAGCCGACGGAAGTAGCCGGCGAGGCCCGTCGCGACGAGCGCCATGAGCAGGCCGCTCTCGAGCGCGCCCGGGAGGGGCAGGAACAGCGGCTTGACGCTCGCCGACTGCCCGAGGAAACCCGCGACGACGAGGAGCGCCGCGACGCCCGCGAGGGCGGCCAGGGCGAGCCGTCGGATTCGTTGGATTCGGACGAGGCGGTCCTTTCCCTGGAGCCTCTTCTGGGCATACCCCGACATGGGTTCCTTAGACCTCGGTGACGAGGCGGGCGAGTCCCCTGGCTGCGAGGAAGATGGCCAGGTACTGCGGGACCTTCCGTTGCCCCGGGCCGAGGTTAAACGTTTCGTCGTGCATCTCCAGGGTGATTCCGTTCGCGACCCGGACCTCCGTCGGCTCGTCCGTCCACGTCGGCGGGACCGCGTCCCGGAGCGGGACGAAATCCTCGAGCGCGTCCCGGGACAGGGCGACGACCGCGAGCCCCGTCTTCCCGTGGAGGGACGAGGGCATGCGGATGAGCCGCTTGATGTCCGACGTCACGGGCTCGTCCGTCTCCCCGCGCTGCGTGATCCCCTTCATCGGGACACCCCGGAACTCGTCGAGGCGGACCTGCTGAAGGTCCACGACGATCCGCCGGAGGAGGTTGCGCGGGCGGTCGGCCAGGGCTTCGAGCTGACCCTCGCGGACTCGGTCGACGCCGCGGATCACGCGAGGCGTCGTCGTCCGGACCTTGAACAGGTTCTCGTACAGGTCCTCCGCCTCGGCCGTCGTCACGCCCTCGAAGGAACCGATGAACCGGATCGCGTCCTCCGGGGCGAGGCCCTCGAGGCGGTGTGTGAGCTCCTCGATCCCCCGGGCCACCTTCCCGGGCCAGCCCGGATCGGCGCGGCTCGGGGGCACGACCTTCTTCTTCACGCTCCGGTGCTCCTTGAACTCACGGGCGTCGAAGGCGCTCTCCCGGAACATCGCGTCGACGTCGATGCCTTTCGCCGTGATCCAGTCGACGATCTCACGTCGCTCGTGGCTCCCGAGGGACCACACGCGCTCGTCGAACACGTGGACGTGGTACCCTCGCCCGCCCGAGAACACGAGGCGCATCCGCGCCTCCTCGAAGCCGAAGTCCGCCACGAGGAAGTCGTCGTACAGCTTCGCGATGCGCACCTTGACGGCCTCGAGCATCTCCGCGTACGTCATCTGCTTCGCCGAGGGGATGTGGTCCGCGTCGAGGTCGAAGATCAGGTCGGCGCCGAGCCAGCCTTTGTCCTCCATCGTCGCCGCGCCCGGCGTCTCGTAGTACGCGCTCGAATAGTACACGTGGGCCGGCACGCGCGAGCGCAGGAACGCGCGCAGGTCGTCCTCCTTCGCGAAGCCGAGGTGCCGCTGGACGATCCCCGCGGACCAGAACATGAAGCCGAACTCCCGGCGGCCGAAGCGATCCGGGAGGATGGGTCTCGTCTCGACGTAGTACCGACGGAACGCCTCGCGGAGGAAGCGCGCCGTCGCCTCCGCCTCCCCCTCCGTCTCTCCCATGCCGCCGCGCGGAACGGGGGACGGGCGGATAAGTGTTGGCGGGAGGTGCGCGGATCGACGGCACGCCGATATATCCGCCCTCGTGTTGCGGGGCCGTGGCGCGACCTGCGATCGCGTGGGCGGAGACGGCCGCGCTGTTCGTATCGCTCTACGCGGGCGTCGTCCTCGGCGGTCTCGCGCTGGACCGCGCCGTCGGATCGCGTCCCTTTCCGGGGGAACTCCGGCCGGCCGGTCTCGCGCTCGTCCTTGCCGGGGCCGCCGGGATCGCGTGGTGTTTCGCCCTCCTGGTCCGGGTCGGCGGGGGCACCCCGAACCCCGCGCGGCCCACGACGGCGCTCGTGACCTCGGGTCCGTTCGCGTGGACGAGGAACCCCGTCATGGGCTCGCACCTCGTCGCGGGCCTCGGCGTCGCGCTCCTCGTCGGCTCGCCGGCCGCCGCCGGGATCGTCGTGGCGTTCGTCCCGCCGGCGTACGCGCTCGCGCGTCATGAGGAGAGGATCCTCGAGGCGCGCTTCGGGGATGCGTATCGGGCGTACCGGGCGTCCGTGCCGCGGTTCGTCCCGAGGCCGCCGAGGCGTCAGAGCCGGTAGGACACCGTCGTGCTCGCACCGGTCGGCCCGGGAGGGGCCCGGAGATCCTTGAGCCGCACGACGTCGATCGGCTCGCCCTCGAGCCGCCGCGACAGGCCGTCGACGTGGCCGTCCCCGACGACCGCGACGACGTCCCCCTTCGATCCGTGCAGCTCGCGGAGCGCCACGGCCATCCGATCGTCGCGCTCGTCGATCAGGATGCGCTTCACGGTCGGCAGATGCGCCGCGAAGTCCTCGAGCACGGCGCGCTCGTCCTCCTGGTACCGGCGCATCTCCGCCTCGACCCGCTTCCTCCGGACGAACGCGCTGCCCACGATCGAGAGGCCGAACCGCGCACGCTCGCGGAACGGCATCGCCCGCCACGCGCGCACGATCACGTCGCGCGACGCCTCGTCGATCAGGGCGATCTCGCTCCCCACCTCCTGGGCCGTGCGCGCGGCGGCGAGCATCTCGTCGCCGACCTGCACGCCGTACGTGCGGGCGATCCGAGTCTGGAAGCGGGCGAGGAGGCCGAGCAGGCTCGGAGGCGGCGTGCGCGGACCGCGGCTCAGGAGGAGTTGGAAGCGGACCCGGTCGAGTTCGAGGGCGACGACCTTCGGCCGGCGCGCGAGGATCTCCGCCCGGATCGCTCGGCCGATGTCGAAGACGTGCCCGACGCCGAGGAGGGTGATCATCGCGGGTGCGCGCATCCCTCGGTCCGCGATAACGCTTTGGTCGGGACCCGAGGACCGCCGCGGTCACCGGGACGTCCGCTCGCGCACGACCCGGCCGTACATCCGGACGATTTCGTCCGCGCGAACGGCCCCCTCGCGCATCGTGCGGTGGCGCGTGCGGATGTGGTGGACGATCGCGCGGGCCTTGCCGAGGTCGACGATCTCCCCGACGGCGAACTCCTCGTCGGGCGCGGCGAGGACGTCGTGCGCGACGGTCCGGTTGCCCTTGTTCACGGAGAACTTCACGCGGACCTGGTCGACCCGCTTCGCCCAGATCGTCGAGACGTCCTTCGCCGGGGCGGCCGGCACGCGCGCCCCGCCCGACTCGATCGCGGTGACCTCGACGCGCGTCTCGCCGACGTCGAGCGCCTCCCCGACGGACACGGTCTCGGAGGGACCGAACTCCAGGACGGTCCGTTCGGAGGACGCGAGCCAGCTCACGATCACGGGCACGTGGACGGGCCGCGGCTCCCGCGTGACGACGGACCGGACGGTCCCGCACGAGGAGCACTTCACGACGCCCTCGAAGACGATTTCCAGCTTGCCGCCGACCTTGCCCCGGAGCACGCGGTGGGGCACGTCGCCGCACGTGTCGCACGTCAGGACGAGCGCACTCGGGGCGGCCATCCGCGGAACGATAGGGACCGGCGGCCAAAAGGGTTGCGATGCGGGGGTCGCCCGGGCTCGAGCGTCGGTGGAGGACAGGGCGAGGAGTCAGCCCACCAGCCGCGGGCCGTCCCTCCCCAGGTCGGCTCGACGGGCTAACATGTTAGCCGCTCTCGACCGCTTGCGCGGGGTCGGGAGCAGGCCTAACAAGTTAGGCCCGAGCCCCGGGGCGACGTAAGCCCGTAAGGGTGGCCCGCGCGATCGCGACGGGTCCCCGCAGGCCCGTACCTCTCGTTCGTATCGGCCCCCCGAGGGTTCGTAGGCCGCTCGGCATATTCGCGGTCCGCCGTGGCACTCCGTTACTCCGCCTGCAGGCGATCGCCTCGGCGGATGATTCCGCCATGAAGGACGGCCGCGTACACGCCAACGTTCACCTGGTGATGCTTCGCGGCGGTCCGCAGAATTCCAGGATCGCGAGGCAAGTCCCCCTGAGGAAGGGTTGTCATGACGCACCGGGCACACGGCCCGGTGACCTTGACGCGGACTTCGTGGCCGATGGATAGGGTTTTGCCGATCCAAGCATCCTCGACAAATCCAAGTGCGCCCTCGGCAGGCTCTACGACCACATTGGGCCGAAAGCGTCGGACCTCGAAGCGTCCTTCCGGGTAGAGCTGGCGCAGGCGGTCGATCGTCGTCGTCGTGAGGATGTGGAGGACCGCGAGGTCGAAGAACGTGCGGGCGGGCATCGGTTCATCCGTGACTTTCTCGCGATGAGCGAGCCCCTCAATATTGGGCCAGTATTCTTCGAGGCTGGGCCGTTCGGGGGCAGAGGTCATGATTCGGACCGACCGATCGAGATACTTGGACAGTAGGGGTTCTACGTCGGTCTGGTCGGAGGTGGCGGTCGTCCCGTCCGGACAAATAATCCGAGCGGGTGGAAGCGGCTGGCCGAGTCGGGGCAGATCTACGTAGGCGGCTCGGAACTCAAACATCCGCGCCCACTTTCGTGGGTTCTTGGCACTGACAACCTTCCCCGTGGCCGGATCGAACAAGGCGTACCCACGATCTCCGAGAAGTCCGCGTTCGGTCAGCTCGGACGCGTTGAGCTCCTCCCCCATCATCGAATTCACCGGATATCGCCACAACGAAACGACGGACCCGATCCGTCTGTTCTCGGAATCCATACTACCCCTGGCCAAGTGGGCAAGGCAACTCCCTGCAAAAGGATGTGGGGACTCGGAGGAACGGAGACCTGGGCACATCTAGGCTGGGTTCGGATCCCAGCAGGCCCGTACCAATATTCCGAATCCTAGCCCGCATGGATGAGACGGCCGAACGCCCCCTGCACTCTCCGTCCGCTCAGGCTCGGGTCCAAAGACGGGTTTCGCGCGACAGAGGACCACGACGATGGAATGGATTTTGTCCCCGATACATGATGCAGGGTTCGGGGAGCACATGCTCAGCTTGGTTGTGGACAAAGTAGCGCTAGAAAGAGTGGCGCCCGAGAACGCGCTGTCGGTCCTCGAGATGTTCCGGACGCAGTTTCGGGTGTTGAAAGACCTGGAGAAGAAGGGGACCATCAAAATTGCCGCGTCCTTCGTGTACCCGCCAGGCGGATTCGCGGTGATTGAGACCGAAAGCAACGAAGAACTGGTCCAGCTGCTTTCGTCCCTTCCGGCAAATCCGTTCACGAACCGCGAGGTGTATGGGCTGATCTCCAACGACTTCATTTCCGACACCA
>JBQTHW010000186.1:0-1547 GCA_052389495.1 Methanobacteriota archaeon
CGAAAGCACTAGGCCACATTTGCGTGTGCAGAAATCGGGTTCATACGCTGCAATGGTCTGTCTCTGCACGGAAAAGTCGCAAAGGATCGGAGCGTTCCGGTGAGAATCATCTATCATGGCGTGAGGACCTTGCCGAAACTGGCCTGGTGCGCCGAGCTCAGGCGTTCCAGCGACCGCATTGAGGTCTTTCACGGCCCCTCGGTCGAGACCGCGGGCACGTTCTTCTGCGATGGAGCGTGGAGCGGGGCCTTCGGTGACGGCGCGTTCGAAAGCGCCATCCTCGCCGGCACGGCTGGGAAGGCAACGGCCGACGGCCTGCTGCTCGCGACGCCAAACAATATCCTCGAGCGGATCTTCCTCGTGAAGGTCGCTGACGCCGTGCTGGCGTCCAATTCGCTCGCCTTCCTGCTCGCGCGAACCCATGACGACCTGGACAAACGGTCCTTGTTCCATGGGTCGAAATTCAATTCCATCGTCGAGGGCCTCGACAAATGCGTCCGCTCCATCCCGACCCGCAACAGCCGCCGAGTCCGTATTTTCTATCACGCGAACATCCTCGTCACGCCCGACCTTGACGTGATGGAAAAGCCGAAGAGGCCGGTCGAAGAGTTCCGCGACTTCGCTCATTACCAGTCGTTTCTCCAGCAGACGGTGCGGGCGATCGTGGCCAATGCCGCCGACCCGCACAGACGAGTCCGATATCGCCCCATCGCCTCCATCTCCAACGGCTATGATTCGCCCGCCTCCGCCGTCCTCGCCGGGGGAGCGGGATGCACGGAGGCCTTGACCTTCCGCGAGGCACGGCCGCGGCGTCCGCCGCGTCCGGACAGGAATGACTCGGGAGCCGAGATCGCCTCGATCCTCGGATTGAAGGCAGCGTCCTTCGACAGGCTGGATTATCTGAAGGAGCCGGGCTTCACCGAGGCCGAGAACGGAGGCAGCCCTCTGGCGTTCGCCGCTTGGGCGGGAAAACTCGAAGAACGCCTCCTGTTCACCGGTTTTCACGGAGGCAGGGTTTGGGACCGACACGCTATCGTGGTCGGTCCTGATATCGCGAGAGGCGACGCGAGTGGGAGCACGTTCACCGAGTTCCGGCTCCGCGTCGGCTTCATCCACCTGGCGGTGCCGTTCATCGGCTGCACCAACCATTCCTCGATCCACCGCATCTCCAATTCCCCGGAGATGGCGCCATGGCGCTTGATGAGCGGCTACGACAAGCCCATTCCCCGGCGCCTGGTCGAGGAAGCCGGAGTCCCGCGCAATCTCTTCGCCAAGGCCAAGAATGCCGTCGACGTGGTGCTCAAGTCCGAGGGTCTGAAGGCGGTCATGAGTCCCGAGAGCCTGGAGGATTTCCAACGCTACTGCGAGGAGCACTGGACCGCTTGGATGGCATTCAAGGCCCGGGCGATCGCAATCGTCCAGTTCATCCATACTCGAAACCAGAGACTTAATCGCAGGGTCTTTCTGGCCGTCAGGCGCTGGTCCGGGCTGGAAGTCAGGTTGCCCAACCTCGTTCCGCGTCCCCTGAGGGTCCTGACTTACGGAGA
>JBQTHW010000187.1:0-19562 GCA_052389495.1 Methanobacteriota archaeon
GCCTCGCCGCCGGGCCACGTCAGCGCGCCGGTGTCGGTCGGCTGTCCGCCGCCCTCCGCATAGAACGCCGTGGCGTCCAGGACGAGGTAGTCCGGACCGCGCTCGCAGACGTGCGCGTCGAACTCGCGGACGTAGCACGGGTCCGGGTCCTGCCCCTTCCGCGCCTCCATGTACAGCACGGTCGTCGCCATGCGCCGCGAGGAGCCCGCGGACGGACATAAGGGTTCCTGGCGCGTCCCGTGCGGCGTCGAGAACGGTCTGGGAAGCCTCAAGTGTCGTCACGCCTCTCCGCTGCCGGATGGCGCTGCGACTGCAACATCCGGAGTACGCCCCGCTGTCCGTCTTCCGTGCGAACGGCTCGCCCCTCGACGTCGGCGAGCAGCTTGGCGCGCGCTTCGCAAAGGAGGCCCGCCGGGCCGTCGTGATATTCAAGGTCGAGCTGTCATGGGAGGCGGGCGCTTCTCTCGACGGCGCGAAGCGGTTCGCGCGGCGCATCCTGCCCCGCATCGAGCGGTGGTACCCCGACTTCGTCGAGGAGATGCGCGGGTACGCGAAGGGAAGTGGCGTCCCGTTCGACGTCCTCGCGGCCCAGTGGTCCGGGTACGGCCCCTCCTCGGGCCTGAAGGGCTGCACGGACCTTGCGGTCGGGCCGGAGCAGACGGCGGACGGGTCCGTCCTCGTCGCCCACACCGAGGACTACACGCCCGACTACGACGGGATCGTCGTGCCGGTCCGCGTAGCGGTCGACGACAAGCCGGCGTTCTTCGCGATGTCGTACCAGGGGCTGTTCCCGACGATCGGCCTCAACGACGCGGGCGTGAGCCTGACCGGGAACGCCCTGAGTCACAACGACACCCGCGTCGGGATCCCGAAGATGTACGCGCCGCGGCGGGTGCTCGAGGCGCGCACGCTCCTAGACGCCCTCGCGTGGTCCATGCCGGAGGACCGCGGCTCGAGCTTCAACAACATCGTGTGCTCGCGGGACGGCGAGCTGTATTCGATGGAGGGCTCCGCGACCGCGTTCGACGCCTTGTACGGGGAGGACGGCTGGCTCGTCCACACGAACCACTACGTCTCGCCGAGGATGCGGTCGTTCGAAACGAACCTCCATCGCAAGTTCTGCTCGATCATGCGGTACAACCGCGCACGACGGCTCCTGAAACCGAAGCTCGGCCGCGTCACCCCGGAGGCGATCATGGAGATCCAACGCGACCACCTCGGGAGGCCGGACGCGATCTGCCGACATGTGAACCCGCGCGACGCACCCGAGGACCGCACGAAGACGTTCTTCGGCTCGATCCTCAACCTGACGACGGGCGAGGCCTACGTGAGCGGCTCGCCGCCCTGCGAGACGGACTACCGCGTGTACCGCCTCGGGGCGTGATCCGTCAAGGGGGGCCGAGGACACCGCGCGCGATGACGAGCCGCTGGATTTCCGACGTCCCTTCATAGATCTCCGTGACGCGCTGGTCGCGGTACAGCTTCTCGACGACGTAATCCTTGACGAAGCCGTAGCCGCCGTGGATCTGCACGGCGGAGTCGACCGCGCGGTGGGCAGCCTCCGAGGCGAACAGCTTCGCGACGCTCGACTCGACCGTGTGTCGCACGCCCCTGTCCTTGAGGTCGGCGGCCTTGTACATGAGGAGGCGCGCCGCGTCGATCTCCGTCGCCATGTCCGCGAGCTTCCACTGGATCGCCTGGAACTCCGCGATCTTCTTACCGAACGCCTCGCGCTCTCTCGCGAACTTCAGGGACTCCTCGAGGGCCCGCTGCGCGATCCCGAGCGCCTGGGCCGCGATCCCGATGCGGCCGCCGTCGAGCGTCGCCATCGCGATGCCGAAGCCCTTGTGAAGCTCGCCGAGGAGGTTCTCCTTCGGAATCCGGAGACCGTCGAAGCCGAGGAGCATCGTGTCGCTCGCCCGGATCCCCATCTTGTCCTCCTTCTTCAGGAGCGAAAAGCCCTTCGCGTCCGTCGGCACGATGAACGCGGAAATGTCGTGCTTCCTCTCGCCGGTCCGCGCGTACGCGATGACGACCTTCGCGGCCTGCGCGTTCGTGATGAACGCCTTCGTGCCGTTCAGGACCCACTCGTCCCCCTCGAGCGCGGCCGTCGTCCGCATCGCGGCGGCGTCCGAGCCGCTCCCCGGCTCCGTGAGGGCGTAGGCCCCGAGCCACGCCCCGCGGGCGACGGGCACGAGGTAGCGGCGTTTCTGGTCCTCCGTCCCGTACGCCAGGAGGGGCTCGCAGACGAGGCCGTTGCACACGGCCGCGATCACGCCCGCGCTCGCGTCCCCGCGGGACAGCTCCTCGATCGCGATCGCGTACGAGACGTTGTCGAGCCCTCCGCCGCCGTAGGCCTCGGGCACGAAGACTCCCAGGAGGCCGAGCTCGCCCATCCGCTTCGCCCACGCGTGCGGGAACTCCTGGCTCTCGTCGTACTTCGCCGACTCCGGGACGATCTCCCGTTCGACGAACTCCCGAACGGTCTTCCGCGTGAGCTCCTGCGTCTCCGTCAGGGAGAGGTCCATGCGGCGCGTCGCAAGGGGGCCCCGCCGCATAAACCCTCCGCGGGCGCGGTCCTGTAACGTACTCGGTCGACCTCGCCGCTGTCCGGCCCGAGGCCTTTGCTGTCACACTCCGTGGGACGGCTCGCTCAAACATCGACCTCCATCGTCAGCCCTCTTGGAGGTCCCGACCGGCGGCCTCGCCGGGCGTTGTTCCAAGATAGAGAGGGCTCTACACGTCGTCGGAGCGTACCCGCCACCTGCCGTCCGGCACAGGCGCATGCGGGGGCTTGCTCACCGTGGCGTCTTCGAGGTGCGCGCGGCCGTGCGCCGCTTCGCCTGCGCACGCGCCTCGTTCTCGGCGACGCGCGCCTTCACGATGCGCTTCACGAGCGCCGCGGGAAGCGGCCGCTGCGGCGTGAAATGGACCGTTCCCTTCCCCGCTGCGAAGGGCTTCAGCACCGCAGCGAACTTCCGCCGCGCCGCGGAGCTGCCCACGAAGAAGCTGCAGTGATCCTTGAAGGCCGCGTAGTAGACCAGCATGCCGTGGTGGCGGAAGGCGGGCATCTGGTAGCTGATGACCTCCTCCGCTTCAGGCGCGGCCTCCCGGATGGTCTTGCGCAGGTTCTGGAGAGCCGGGCGCATGTCAGCCGGGACGCTCGCGAGGTACTCGTCGACGCTCTTGGGGGCGACCTTTCGTTGGCCTCTCATGAAGGTTCCCGGAGGCGGCCGCGGTCGAAAAGGCTTGCGTTCCGGCTTCGAGGTCGGCGGGCCCGATCGGGCTGTAGGGGGCGCACACATCGTCCCCGATCACAACAAAGCTCAATGTGACGTGAGTCGGCGACGGCGGATCGCCCGAAGCTCCGAAGTCGAAGTTCAGAGAGAATGAGGCGCTGCCCTCGAGCGCGTCGCTCCGGCCGTCCCACAGACCGACCTCACGCCATGCGCCGTCGTCATCGAGTGTGCCAAGGAAAGCTCCTCCAGGGACCATTGCGGCTCGGGCATTGTGTCGCATCCGAGATGAAGTTTGCCGAGGCGGGATACGTCCTTCCTCAGACGGCGCCGGCCTTCCCGGTCTTCAAATCGCCTTTTTCAAGCCTCAGCTCGAAGTCGGCCTTCAAAGTGCCGGCTCGAATCGTTAAATTCCAGCTGCGTACTTCCAGGGCAAGATGACCGAGACAGGCCACGACGTTCTCGCCGCGATGACGGAAGACGTCATTCTTCGGATCCACGAAGTGGCGGGAAGCCCAACAGCAGGGAAGCACCGCGGTGGTGGTGTCAGGAATAGGGCGGGATTCAAGCGGCTGGTCGAGGACATCCGCCGTACAGGTCAAGAAAAGCGAGACTTCCGAGACCTTATCGCGATGATCTTCGATGACATTGATCGTGACCCTCAACCCTTCGCGGAGTGCAATCATAGGACTGCGCTCCTCATCGGCAGGTTCATCGCAAAGCAGTTCGGCTACAATCTGAAGTTCAGCGGGCCGGAAGGGGTGAAACTCCGCACTGCTTGGGAGAACATGTCACGCGCTCAGTTCAGAACGTGGATCGATGGCCACCTAGTCCCCTTGGAGGGAGACTAGCATGAGCTGGACTTCCGGGTCTTCGACCTCCGCCCTGAGGAATTCCTCGACCTTCTTGTCCAACTCTTCCTTGCTAATGGCCACGTTGACCATCTCGTGGTACCTAACGGTACCTTCGGGTAACCCAATGTCAGCCCCACTTAATGGCTCTTGCGTTCAAATCACGCGGAATACCGACGAAATCAGGATACTAACAATCGCAAGGCGATGCCCGTGGCAAGGGCCAAGAATTACCACCTTGGACGACCTCCGATCGGATTCGTGTGGATCAAGGCGATGAAGACGTTCGAGCCGACAGAGTGGGCACTTGCCATCGAATCGGATGCGTCAAGGTATGGCGTTGCGGAGGCGGGCAGACTTCATTCGTATCCCGATGGCAAACGCGCCGCCGTGTTTCTTTCCGAGAGATCCGTGCGTCGAATCTTGGAGAACATGGAGCTCTACCGGGAAGGCCGGCTCGTCCCGAACGGGCTCTCCGAGGAGCGGTACGGCCATAAGCCCTTGGAGGTCCCAGCGTGACGAAAATCTGGCCCAAGGGGACATTTATTCGAAATCGCACCCTCGCGAGCCCCAACGGATCTGGCTTGCCGTGTCAAGCCACTTCGATGTCGAATTCCGCGAGGTTGGCTCCAAGATCGGCAAGGACCCGCTTGAGATCCTTCAAAGTTCTCCTCACGTGCGATTTATCCCCGTGGGTTGAAATGTAGGCGTAGAGCGCTTCGGGCTCCTTACTGGGGTCAAAGGAGCTTTCCGTCGTTATCGGCGGTAGCAAAACTTGGAGACCGTGAGGATGTCCACCCTCTAACTTCTGACTTCCGCCATGCGCAGATCGGAACGCGGTCCGGAGCTCATCGGTGTGAACGTGCAACCAATGGACCGCGCCTGTCGTTTTAGGATACACGAAGATGTCGCTCGTCACCAAAGTTCACCTGTTTCCGGCCTCTCGGCCATTACGCGAGGCCTCCGAGTATCTCAACCACGATGCGATGCTCTCCGCGGTATAGGCCTCCGCCGTAGCCAAGTCTCATGGGGACCTGGTGAACGAACACCTCATGCTCAAGGCTTTGCATGATTCTTGCGATCTGGGTCGACTCCACTTCCATCTGGCGGAACGACCCAAGGAAGACTCGTGCCTCGCCACTTCGGTATGTCGATCCGAGTACGGGGAATTGTCCTTCGATGGTACGAACCTCGGCCAAGCCAAAGTCGATGGAACCTCCGGTTCTAGCGGGCGGCAGACCCTTGCTCCATTTGCCCTCCCCGAATCGGTACTCGAGGATTTTGCGAGGATCAGGGTACCTAGAGCCATACCCAACCCAGGTAGCCCGTCGAGCGCCAGCAATGGACTGCGTCGCGTCGTCCGCGAACACGCCGAGCCTGGACTCGGCCACCGTTTCCCCAAGGAACCCCTCTCCGCCAGATAGGCCCTCGAAGCGGCATCATCAACGGCGGAAAGGCCTGCCTTTCCGGGCCCAGAAAGGCTTGCGTTCCGGATGTCATGGCGGCCCTACGGAACGGCGCCAGAGAGTTGCTCGGAACGCAGGTCATCGTACTGCGATCCGCCGATGTGCCAGATACGGCGCAGCCGGTGCTCACGATCCGCTTTGGTATAGAACCCGCGAGCGCGAAGCTTCAAAGAGGCCCCCGGCGTACCGCGCCGCGTGGCGGACCTCGCCCTCGTGCCGTTGCAGTCGATCGACGCGGAGGCGTACTGGCGCGTCTTCGTCTCCGGTCGGTCCGACCTACCGACCGCTTCCGTCCGGACGCATCTCGAGCGCTACCTCCGCCTCACGCCGGACGACCAGCGCACGCACTTCGCGTTCACGCGAGATGCGAGGACCGTCGGGACGATCCGCATCGTGACCGGAGCGGGGGGCTCCGGCGAGATCGCCGGTTTCTCGATGGACCCCGCTCACGCCGACCTCACGAAGGCCGCGCTCGTGAAGGCGGTCGACCGACTGCGCGCCCAGGCCGTCATCCGGATCTCGGCGAGCTTCGAGGACCGGTACGAGCCCGCGTTCGCGGCGCTCGGATTTCGTCGCTGGTTCGCGCGGATGCGCATGGAGGCCGCGACGGCGAAGGGTCCCGTGCCCCTCGGCGTCCCGCTCCGCCCGCCGGAGGAGCCGGAGGTGATCGGGCTGACGTCGTTCTTCATGGACGTCTACGACGGGCACATGGAGCAGGCGTTCGGTCTGCACACGGGGTCCGAGTCGGAATGGCGAGATTACGTCGCGGGCCTGTTCAAGGGCGACTCCGGTCAGTACATGCCCGACGCATCGTTCGTGGCCCTCGAGGGGGAACGGCTCGTCGGCGCGGTCCTGACGACGCACTGGATGGAGACCCCCCTCGTCGCGGAACTCGGGGTCGCGAAGGACCGGCGTGGCCGAGGCCTCGGACGCGCCCTCCTGCAGGCGACGTTCAACCGGCTCGTCGACCGCGACATGCCCCGGCTTGCCCTGTTCGTGACGGTGGGCAACGACCCCGCGGTCCGCCTCTACGAACGGATGGGCTTCTCGCAGGTCGGGGGACAGAGCGTGACCGCGCGACTCGAGTGACGCGCGTTCGTTCCCCGCGGCGAGAGCGAACGCTTATGTAGCCTATGCGAAATCGACGGCCCAGGGGAGACGTCTCAAATGCCGATCTTTGGAGAAGCCTCCGAGGCGGAGGTCACCCGCGCGATCCTCGCCGGGTTCGCGCGCGACCTCTCGGAGTACGCGGACACGGAAGTCATCGTCGTGGGCGGCGGGCCGAGCGGCCTGACCGCCGCGCGTGAGCTCGCCCTCGCCGGCGTCAAGGTCGTCGTGATCGAGCGGAACAACTACATCGGTGGCGGGTTCTGGATCGGCGGATACCTGATGAACACGGTGACCCTGCGGCATCCCGCGCAGAAGTACCTCGACGAGATCGGTTGCCCGTACAAGCAGTACTCGAAGAACCTGTACGTGACGCCGGGGCCCCATGCCTGCTCGAAGCTCATCGCGGCGTCGATGGACGCCGGCGCGAAGATCCAGAACATGACGTCCTTCGAGGACGTCGTCTTGCGGGAGAAGAACCGCGTCGCGGGGATCGTGATCAACTGGACCCCCGTCCAGGCGTTGCCGCACGAGATCACGTGCGTCGACCCCGTCGGCCTGGAGTGCGACCTCGTGATCGACTCGACGGGCCACGACGCGTACGTGATCCAGAGCCTCGAGAAGCGCGGCCTCGCGAAGCGCGTCGGGGAGGGCGGCATGTGGATCGAGAAGTCCGAGGACGCGGTCGTGGAGCACACGGGACTCGCCTACCCGGGCGTCGTCGTGGCCGGCATGGCGGTGTGCTCGACGTTCGGCCTGCCGCGGATGGGCCCCACGTTCGGCGCGATGCTCCTCAGCGGGAAGCGCGCGGCGGAAGTCGCGCTTGAGCACCTCGGGAAGGCGCCAAAGAAGAAGGCTCGGTGAGGCCCCCTCGCGCGGGACGCGAGGCGACGAGCCACGGGACCCTTGGGCCTTCCCGGCCCCGCTCCCTCCGCACCGCGACGCCGAAGCCCTGCGCCACCAGGAGCCGAGTCCAGGTGTCGAGCGGGAACAGCCCCATCACGTGCCGGTCCGCGTGGACGCGGAGCCGCCCTTTCCGGCGGATCAGGTACGCAAGGACCGTCTCGAACGTGGAGTCGCGCGGGTCGTCGTCGAACAGCGTCTCGACGAACGTGACGACGTCATCGCCGATCGAGCGGGTCCACGCCGCCGTCCTGGCGTGCGCGAACGTCTCCCGGGTGTGCTCCGCGTACGTCAGGAAGACGCCGCCTGGTCTCAGGTGCTCCCACGCCGTCCGGAAGGCGGCCCGCAGCTCCGCCTCGCTGCGCATGTAGTCGATCGAATCGAACGCGGCGACGGCGTCGAATCGCGCGCCGAGCCGGAGCGTCCGCATGTCCCCGAGCTGGTACGCCACGGTCGGGTTGAGCTGCCGCGCGAGCCGGAGCATGGAGCGGCTGCGGTCGATCCCCCAGACGCGGAAGTGCCTCTTGAGCGTCCGGTCGAGGTGGCCCCCGCCGCAGCCGAGGTGGAGCAGCGTGCGTGCGGGGATACGCGCGTAGCGCCGGATCAGGTCCCGCGCGAACGTCGCCTCCTGGACGTAGTCCTCCTTCGGGCTCATCGCCGGCCACAGCCACGCCAGGTCCGCGTACAGCCGCTCTCTTGGGGTCCTCGAGCGTCGGCCTGCGGCGCGCATGCGGACGGGTCTCAGGCCGCGGGGAGGCTCACCGTGTGGCCTTCCGCCTGCCGCACCGTTTTCGCGATGGGTCGGATGCGGAAGCCGCGGTGCCTCGCGTATCGCTGCATGTGCTGCAGCACGTACCGGCCGCCGACGCGGCCCGTCGCGACGATGAGCGCGCGGACCGGCGCGGGCAGGCGCGTCATGCGCCACAGGTCCTCGTCGATCTCCATGAGCACGTGGCGCCACGACCGGTACGCCACGTTGAAGCGCGCCTCGTCGATCATCTCGTCGAGGTTGTAGAACTCCTCCCCGCGGAGCGCGCCGATCGGGACGAACGTGAGGGGCGCCGTGATGAAGTGGTTGTTCGGGATCTGCTCCATGCGGTCGATCAGGTCCACGGTCATCCACGCGTCCTCGGGCGTCTCGCCGGGGAGGCCCAGGATGATCGTGTACGCCGGGAACCAGTGGTTCCGGTTCAGGATCTCCGTCCCCTGGACGACGACGTCGGGCCACTCCTCCGCCGTGAAGGGTGCGGCCTTGCGGTGCAGGACCGCCTTCGAGAGGGCCGGGCTCCCGGTCTCGATCCCGCTCTGGATCCCGATCCACTTCGTCGGTCGTGCGCGGACGATCTTCGAGATGTCCTCGATCAGCCCCGGGTTCGTGACCGCCGCGCTCACCGTGCCGTGCGTCGGGTAGCAGTGCGTCACGCCAGGCTGGTCCATCACGAACCGGAACAGGTCGCGGACGGCGTCCTCGTTGGGCTCCATCGTGCGCCAGTTCTCCAGCTTGTACAGGAAGATGTCGTCCGAGTGCAGCTGGATCGATTCTGCGCCTGCGCGTGTGTTCACGGCGATCTCGTCGCCGATGTAGTCGAGCGGGAAGTACCGCGCACGCCGGAGCGTGACTTCGCAAAACTCGCAGCCGCGTCCGCATCCGCGCATGACCTCGTTCATCGCGTGCATCGTCGGTCCGAGGATCTTCGGGATCTTGTCGACGCTCGGCGCCGTCGCGTTGTTGAACTTCATCACGGGCGGGGCGTCGCCCTGCTCGACACGACTCAGGACGTCCGAGGCGATGTGGTCGCACTCCCCCTGCACGATGTGGTCGATGCCGAGGGACTCCTGCATCTGGGGGCGGACCTCGAAGTGCCACGTGCCGGGCCCGCCGAGGACGACCTTGTACGTCCGGTCCGGGACGTTGAGCTGGGACATCAGGTCGAGGAACATCGCCTTCGTGTACGGCGTCAGGGTTCCGCCCATCGTGAAGGACATCGAGACGGGTCCGAGGCCGAGCGGGTCCATCGAGTGCACCCCGACGACCTTCGTGTCTTCCGTGATGAAGTCTTGGACGTGGGTCGGGTCCGCGATCACGACCTCGTCGCGCCCGACCGCGTTCACGAGGTTCGACTCGATCTTGCGGAGCCCGTACGGCACGCGGATCGGTCGGCCCTGCGCGTCGACGTCCGGCGGATCCGCGAGGATGCGGAACACGAGGCGCGAGATCCAGAAGTCCGTCGGGATGCAGCTGAAGAACGTCGCCAGGGGGACGTTCCGGAAATCCGTCATCAGGGTGTAGTCCGCTGCGAGGACGTACTTCGCCATCGCTCCCCCACCTCAAGGGCGGCGGTTCCCGGCGTCGCGTGAGCGGCGGCCGGGAGGCGTAGGGGCAATCCCGCGGAGATATATATTACGCTCGCTCGATGGTTCGCCCGTGGGCGAACGGAGCCGCCGCCCCCCCGTCGCGGGAGGCAGCCGAGGCGCGCCTCGGTCCTGGCGGATGCCAGGCGCCGCGGTCCTCTACGCGGACCCGTCGTCGCCGACCCTGGACCTCCGCGCCGTGTCGGAGTTCCTGCATGCGACGCTCGGCCTCCCCTGCACGGTCCGAGGCGACGTGTTCGTCGAGCATGGCGGGACGGACCTCGAAGCCCTCGCGCGGGCGATCGCCGCGACGAAGGTCCGCGACCTCGGACGCCCTTTCGAGGCCCACGAGCCGCTGTTCGGCGAGGTCACGTTCGAGCTTCGCCTCCTGAAGGACCCCGGGAAGCGCGTCCCCGGGATCCTGTACGATGCCCACCGGTACGCGGACATCCTGCGGGACCTGCTCCCGGTGGAGGAGCGGAGCCTGCGCACCCTCCCCGTCGTCTTCGGCCACCGCCTGATCGGCACGTTCGACGAGGACGGCCGGTACCACGCGCGGACGGTCCTGTGCGGCGTTCCCGGTCTCGTGTCGACGTCGGGACTCGTCGAGGCACCCGCGAAGCCGCCGGAGTACTACCGCGTCAAGGCGCGCCTCTCTGCGGCGCTCGGCGCGGTGCCGTTCGATGCGGCGAAGGAGCCGTTCGCGGGCCGGTTCGTCGACTACGACGACCCCCGCCTGACCGAGGTCGCGAAGGGCTACGCCCTCCAGGCCGCGTGGTACCTCGCGACGGGTGAGGCCTTCTGCGAGGACCCGACGTGCCGACTCTTCAACGCGCACTGGCAGTCCGAGCTCCTGGCCGCGCAGATCGCCTCGGGCCGCCTGTGCGCGCGCCACGCCAGGACCGCCTCGAGGATCCGCGCACCCGCGCGACAACGAAAGGGTTAAGGAACCATCTCGCTTCGCTCGCCGCGCGGGTGATGCGACGGTCGAGGTCGGTCAGAAGGCTCCGGACTTCACGTTGCTGAGCGACGAGGCGAAGCCCGTCACGCTCTCGAAGGAGATCGGGCACGGCCCGGTCATCCTCTCGTTCTACGTCTTCGACTTCACGAACACGTGCCAGGGCCAGCTTTGCGCGATGCGCGACTCCCTCGGGGACCTGCAGGCGATGGGGGCGAAGGTGTTCGGCATCAGCACGGACAGCCACCACAGCCACCGGATGTTCAAGCAGCAGAACCGAATCAACTACCCGCTCCTGAGCGACTGGAACAAGGACGCGAGCAAGGCGTTCGGCGTGCTGTACGACCGGCTCGGGGAATTCGGGTTGCGCGGCGTGTCGAAGCGTTCCGTCTTCGTCCTCGACCGGGACGGCGTCGTGCGGTACAAGTGGGTCACCGAGGATTCGAAGATCCCGCCGGACCACGAGCGCGTCCTCGAGGAAGTCAAGAAGGTCGCGCGCTGAGGGCCGCGCGCGATGCCTTTATCCGCCTCCGTCGCATCGACGGCGCGCATGTCGACGGTCGTCCGCGCGGTCGACCCGGACGAGGCGTACGACGGCCTCGTCGCCGCCGTGCGCGCGCGGCGGCGGGTGCTCGTCGCGTACTCCGGCGGCGTGGACAGCGGGCTCGTCGCGCGGATCGCCCACGACGCCCTCGGGTCCGAGGCCCTCGCCGTGATCGCGGATGCGGAATCCCTCACCCGGCGCGAGCTCGACGAAGCCCTCGCCGAGGCCCGGGAGATCGGAATCGGGGTCGAGGTCGTCCGCGTCTCGGAGCTCGCGAACCCTGCGTACGCGTCGAACCCGACGAACCGATGCTACGTGTGTCGCAAGGGACTCGGCGCGGAGCTGAGGCCGCTCGCGGCCCGGCTCGGGTTCGAGGTCGTCGCGGACGGGGTGAACGTCTCCGACCTGGGGGACCACCGGCCCGGGATCCGGGCGATGGACGAGGAGGGCTTCTGGCACCCCCTCGTCGACGCGGGCCTCGCGAAGCCCGACGTCCGCGCGCTCGCGCGCCGCCTGGGCCTGAGCTTCGCGGACAAGCCGAGCAACGCGTGCCTGTCGTCACGCATCGCGTACGGGGAGGTCATCACCGTGGAGAAGCTGCACCGTGTCGAGGCGGCCGAGGAAGCGGTCCGGGCGCTCGGGTTCCCGGTTGTCCGCGTGCGAACCCACGAGGGGGTCGCGCGGATCGAGGTGCCCCTCGACGACCTGGCGCGGATCGTCGTGCCGGATGTCGCGGCGCGTGTCGTCGCGGCCCTGCGGGAGGCCGGGTTCGTACACGTGACCGTGGACCTGCGCGGCTACCGGAGCGGCTCGATGAACGAGGGCCTCTAGCCCTTCGCGACGAGGTGCCGGCAGTGGAGCCGGCTCAGGTCGTAGCAGTTCGGGCACGTCGTCGGCTGTTTGATCCACTTCTGAAGGCGACGCGTGGTGTCGTCGCTCATCACGTGCTCCATCTCGCACGCCTCGTCGTGGTAGCGGCCCTCCGGCACGTGGAGCGCCTGGACGAGGAAGTACTCCATCGTGCAGTGGCGCTTCAGGATGCGGATCGCATGGTCGCGCCCCTTCTTCGTGAGGGTCGCGCCCTCGTACTTCCGGTGCCGCGCGAGCCGGTCCTCTTCGAGGCGGTCGAGCATCTCCGTGACGCTCGACGGGGCGACCTTGAGGTAGTGGGAGATCTCGCCCGTGTGCGCGGGCCCGCGGTTCTTCTCGGACAGCAGGTAGATGTACTTCAGGTACATCTCGACGTGCTCCGTCCACTCCCGTCCGACGTCCTTCATGCGGCGTCCTTCGGCCGTCGTCCGAAGGAGGGGCGTGCGATATAGCCTTTGTTCTTTGGCACCTTCGCGCCGGGACGCACCGATTTAGGCCGGCCTAAAACTTATATACGGAACCTTCATAAACGCCTTCGTCTGGTTTCGGTCACTCGAAAACCGGCGTGGTGCCATGGTCGTCGCCCAATACCTGCTCACGTTCCGCGAGGTCCTCGAAGCGGCCCTGCTCTCGGCGATTATCCTCGCCTTCCTCGTGAGGACCGGACGGCAGGGGATGACCCGCTACGCTTGGTACGGGATCCTCAGCGCGTCGGCCGCGAGCCTCGTCCTTGGGGGCGGCATTCTCCTCGTGTACGGGCAGCTCACGGGTCCGACGAAGCCCCTCTTCGAGGGGATCGCGGCGCTCATCGCCGTTGCCGTGCTCACGTCGATGATCCTCTGGATGGCGCTAAAGGGTCGGTTTCTCAAGCAGGAGATCGAGAAACGGGTGGAGGCGGCCGTCACGCGGAACGCGGTGCTTGGCGTCGCCGCGGTGACGTTCGTCCTTGTGGCCCGTGAGGGTATCGAGACGGTCCTGTTTCTGACGCCGTACCTCGGCTCGGATGCCCTCGGAACGGTCCTCGGAGCTGCGGCGGGCGTGGGTGCGGGCACCGCCCTCGCCTACGGAGTCTTCCGGCTCGGCGTGAAGCTCGACATCCGGAAGTTCTTTTACTTCACGAGCGTCTTGCTCGTGCTCATTGCCGGCGGCCTCCTCGGGTACGGGATCCACGAGCTGATCGAGGCCGGTCAAATGCAGGGAGTTCAGTTCGGCATCTGGGGCGAGCCGGCGTACGCGCTGCCGATCGCGAGCGACAGCCTCTTCGGGCACAAGGGTGCGGTCGGGTCGATCTTCGCGGTGATGTTCGGATACACGGTGAATCCGGAGTGGGCGAGGCTCGTTGGCCACGCGGCGTATTTGGCCGTGGCGCTTCCCCTGGTGATCCTTGTCTATCGCCGCCCCGAGGCCCTTGCCCGCGTTGGCCGGCGGCTTCGCGCAATCTTCCGGCCCGGTCCGGAGAACATCGCAGCCCCTCAGAACCCCTGATTGCGATCGAAGACTCGGCGACGGCCGGAGGCTTCGGAGCCGTGCGCCTACGGCGAGATCTTGATGCACTTCGTCGGGCACGCTGTCTCGCAGGCCATGCAGTCGATGCAGTCCGCCTCGCGGATCGGATCGCACTTGTCCGTGCGATACTTCTGCCATTCCTCGCTGCCGTGCTCGACCTTCTTTTCGTTCCCGGTCCCCTTGGTCCCGGGGGCCAGGATCCATTCGAAGACGTCGACGGGGCAGACGTCCATGCAGACGCCGTCGGCGATGCAGGCGTCCCAGTCGACCGCGACGTGGAGGCCGTGGATGCCGAACTTCGTCGGGTTCGCCCCTTCGTTCGCGTCCGTCCGCGGCCGGCCTTCCGCGAACACCTTGTGCTCGTAGTGGGTGCCCGTCTCCGGATACTCGTCGGGCTTGTTCATGAAATCCGGGTCGATGGGCTTGGGCGCCCAGTCCAGCTCTTCCACCTTGACCATGTCTACGTCCTCCGACGGGGAGCCACGGAGCCCGACCCCGGACAGGGGCCGGGCGGGTGCGACATATCGCCCCCCTTTTTTAGCCTTCCGGTTTTCCGTCTCCGAGGCGACGACGGGAGGCCCGATCCCTCGATGCACGAAACCTATTTGCCGCGTGCCCACCGTGCAACCGCGATGCGCTCGACGTCGTTGCGGTTCGCAACCCGCGCGCTGCGCGGCCGCCGCCGGAAAGGTCACGCCCCGATCGCGTCCCCGATCTACGCGACCTCCGTGTGGGCCCTCGAATCGTCCGATCAAGGCGCGGAGTTCGCTGCCTCGACAGCGCCCGAGGCCTACTACTCGCGGTGGGGCAACCCGACGGTCCGGGACCTCGAGGAGACCCTCGCGGACCTCGAAGGCGGTGCGAAGGCTCTCGCGACGGGCTCCGGGATGGGGGCGATCGCCGCCGCGATCTTCGGTTTCGTGAAGTCGGGCGATCGGGTCGTTGCCGGCTCAAGCCTCTACACCGCGACGACGGAGATCCTTGGTCGCTTCCTGCCGAGGTTCGGCGTCCGGACCACGTTCGTGGACCCGCGGCGCCCCGGCGCCTGGCTCGATGCGGTCGACGACGCCACGTGCGTCGTGTATGTCGAGACGCCCGCCAATCCGACGATGACGATCTCGGACCTCCGCGAGGCGGTCAAGGCCGCCCGTTCCGTCGGGGCGAAGGTCCTCGTCGACAACACGTTCGCCACGCCCGTAAACCAGCTCCCCCTCGCGCTCGGCGCGGACGTCGCCCTCCACAGCGCGACGAAGTACCTCGGGGGCCACAGCGACGTCATGGCGGGGGCCGCGGTCACATCGACCGGACGCGCGTTCGAACGAATCTGGTCCGCGTACAAGCTCCTCGGGGCCAGCCTGAGCCCGTTCGAGGCGTTCCTCGTGCGGCGAGGGATCAAGACCCTCGAGGTCCGGGTGCGGCGGCAGGCCGCCACGGCGCAGGCGCTCGCGGAATTCCTCGAGGACCACCGTCGCGTGCGAGCCGTCCACTATCCCGGCCTGCGCTCGTTCCCGCAGCACGCCCTCGCGCGCCGGCAGATGTCCGGGTTCGGCGCGATGCTGAGCTTCGAGCCCCGCGGCGGCTACCGCGCCGGCCGTCGGTTCGTCGAGTCCACGGAGGTCGCGAACCTCGCGGTCAGCCTGGGCGGCGTCGACACGCTCGTCCAGCACCCCGCCTCGATGTCCCACGGCCCGCTCACGGACGAAGAGAAGCGGGCGTCGGGGATCTCGGAGGGCCTCGTCCGCGTCAGCGTCGGGCTCGAGGACCCCGCGGACCTACTCGAGGACTTTGACCGTGCCCTGAGGAAGGCCGCCACGTAGGCCGCGGCTGCCGAGCTCGTGCGGGCTCCCGCGGTCGATTCGCCACGAACGCGCTCCGGGACGCGTGGGCTACCGGAGCACACCCTCGAGGCGCAGCAGGTCCCGCTTCCAGTGCGAGGGGCTCCCGAGCCCGCCGAACCCATCCGACGCGACGACGCGGTGGCACGGAATCACGATCGCGACGGGATTGCGGTTGAGGGCCTGGCCGACGGCTCGCTGCGCGTTCGGCTTCCCGATCGCCTTCGCGATCTGGCCGTACGTCGCGACCTTCCCGTACGGAATCGCGCGGGTCGCTTCGTAGACCTTCCGCTGGAAGGCCGTTGCGCGGCCGAGGTCGACCTCGACGTCCTCGAACGTCACGCGTTCGCCGCGGAAGTAGCGCGCGAGCTCCGCCGCGACACGGTTCCTTCGGGACGTCCGCGTCCCGGGGACATCCGTCAGGTTGAGTTCCGCCAGCCGGCCCCGGTCCGTCCGGACCTCGACGCCGCCGAACAGCGTGTCGAGGACGAATCCGTCCATCCGTCGACCCCGACGGGACGGAATGTGGAGCTCCGGCATGGTCTTTGCGCCTTCGGGCGACGGCGGCCACGGGGCGGCCTAGATCTCGATCCCGAGCTCGTCCGCACGCGCCTTGAGCTCCTGCTCTCGCTTCCGGAGCTTCTCCTCCCGGTCGAGGAGGTCGAACGCCTTCTTCTGGATGATCTTCACCCGCATGTCGACGTCCTCACGCCAAGCGTCCCTCTCCGGGCCCCCGACCTCGCCCTTGCCCGACTCGTCGAGGCGCGTGCGCAGCTTCCCGATCTCCGCCTCGAGGCGAGCGACCTTCGACGTGAGCTCCTCCCGCTCGACCTGGAGCTCTCGCGCCTTCGCATCGAGCACCTCCGCGCGGGCATCGAGAGCCCTCTCGGACTCCTCCAGGCGCGTCGCGCGTTCGCGGAACTGTTCCTCGCGGTCGAGCACGTCGACCGCCTTCTTCTGGAGGAACTTCATGTTCTTCGAGACTTCCGCCTGCATCGCGTCCGCCTGCACCTTCGCCTTCTCTGCCTCGTCCTTCATGGCGGTGGCCTCCGTTCGCGCGGCGGCGGTGAACCTCCGGTCCTCCTCCGCGGCTCGCAGGCGCTCCTCGATCTCCTCGCGCATCCGGTCGAGCACCTGCATGCCTTGCTGCAGCTCCTGGTCCTTCTTCGCGAGGCCGTCCTTACGTCCGCCGATCTCTCCTTCCGCCGTCGCGAGAGACCGCTCCCTCGCACGGATCTCGGTCTCCTTGCGGCCAAGATCGATCATGAGGTCCTCCGCCCGCTGGAGTTCCGTGTTCAGCACGCGCTCCCGCTCGACGACCTCCGCGAGCTTCGCGTCCGCCGACGCCGTGCGCGCCTCGAGGGCGGCACGCCGCTCGTCGAGGTCCGCCTTGTGCTTCGCCAGCTGCACGGCCTCTTGTTCCAGGACCGCCTGGCGCGTCCGCAGCTCGTCCGCCGACGCCGCGTTCCGCTGGGTCGCGTCCCCCACGCGGACCTCGAGGTCTTGCAGATGCTTGCCCCGGTCCGCCAGTTCCTTCTCCTTCACCGCGAGCCGGCGCGCCGTCTCGTCGAGCTGAGCGGTCTGCGCCCGCACGGTCCGCTGCGCGTTCTCCGCATCCGTGCGCCGCGTCTCGAGCTGCGCCTGGAGGGCGACGATCTCCTCGGCCTGCCGCTTCGCGGCCCGTTCCGCGTCCTCCGCGGCGTTGAGCCGGCGTTGGCTCTCGAGGATCAGCCGTTCCGCTTGGGCCGCCTGCTCGCCCGCCGCGTCCCGCGTCTCTTCGAGCTGGCGGACTTCCTGCGCCCGGAGCGCCGCCCACGCGCCGCGTTCGCCCTCGAACGACTGCCGCTGCCGGAGGAGTTCCTCCTCCATCGTCCGCAGCTCCGCGAGGCGCTTCTCGGAGCGCCCCCACGCCGCCGCGGCGTCGGCGTCCTTCTGGGCTTGGGCCTTCCCCGCGTCCGCGAGCCGCGCACGCTCGACGTCGAGCTGCGCGAGCCCGCTCGTCAAGGCGCGCTCGCGACTCTCGAGTTCCGACATCTGTCGGGTGATCTCCGCGAATCGCGTCTGCGCGTCCGTGTCGACCTGGGCCTGTTTCGATTTCAGGCTCTGCTGGAAGGTCTGCCACTCGCGCCGCTTCTGCGCCTCCTCGATCGCGAGCTTCTCCGCGGTCGCCTCGACGCTGGTCGCGCGGTCGTCGAGATCCTTCTGGCGCTTCGCGAGGCTTGCGTCACGGGCTTGAAGCTCCGTGGCTTGCGCGGCGAGCTGTCGCTCGCGGCTCTCAATCTCGCGGACGCGGGCGTCGAGCTTCTGCTCCCCCGCGCGCACCTCAGCATCCCGGGCCGCCAGGGTGCGCTCGCGCCCGGCCAGTTCCTGGGCCTTCGCGCCGAGCTTCTCCTGGAGGGTGTTCGAGTCGCGGGCGACGCGGTCGCGCTGAGACTGCAGCTCGGCCTCCTTCGCGGCGGCGGCCTGACGGAAGCCCTCCATCTCCGCCTGGAGCCGCGCCCCGGCCTCGTCGGTACGCTGCTGAATCTGGTCGAGTTCCGCCTGCTTCGCGCGAAGCTGCTGCCCGAGCACGTTGAGGTCCGCCCGCTCGAGGTGGAGCGCTTCCTCCAGCTTCCGGACGGACGCGTCCTTCGCCGCAAGGCGTTCCTCTGCGGAGGCGAGGTCCGCGTCCCGCCGGTCGAGGTCGCGGGCTCGCATCTGGACCTTCGCGTCCGTGTCCTGGAGGAGCGTCGTCCGCGCGGCGATGTCCCTCTCGAACGTCCCGCGTGCGTCCGCGAAGGCGGCGGCCTCCTGTTCGAGGGCGTGGCCCTGCTTCGCGAGCTCGTCGCTGCGCCGCACGGCCTCTTCCCGGAGGCTGCGTTCCCTCGACTCGAGTTCCATCGCCCGTCCATCGAGCTCCTGGCGAATCCCGCCCAGCTGGGCCTCGAGGCTCCGGGCCGCCTGGAGCGTCGCCGCGGCGGACTTCTCACGCCGCTTCAAGTCGTCGTCGTTCCTCGCGATCCATTCAATGTCCGATCGGATCTTCACCTCGCGTCCCGCGATGTCCTCTTCCTTCATCTGGACGCGGAGCATCCGATCGGCCCACATCTCGCGCTGGTTCGAGATTTCCTTCTCGAACCGGTCCTTCTGGTCCTTCAGGAGCGCCTGCTCCGATTCCAGGGTCGACTGCCACGTGCGGAACTCCTCCGCCTTGCGCGTCTCCTCCGCGCGAAGGCTCGACGCCTTCGCCTCGAGGGACTTCGCGAGCCGTTCGACGTCCGCCTTCTTCGTCTCGTACTCCGCGCGGGCCTTTTCGAGCTTGTCCGTTGCGATCTCGAGGGCTTCCTCCCGCGTGGACAGGTCTGCGAGGTGGCGGGCGTTCTCCTCCGCCTGCCCGCGGACGGCGGTCTCCTTCCCGGCGACGGACTGCTCCCGGGCCTCGAGCTCGATCTCCTTCGACGCGATCCAGTGCGTCTTCTCGTCCCGTTCCGCCCCGAACGTTTCGCGTTCCGAAGCGAAGCGGTGCAGGTCGTCCTGGAGGGCCCTCGTCCGTTCGTCGACATCCTGCGTGCGCCGCTGCATCTCCGTCGCGAATCCGGTGCTGCGCGTCTCGAAGTCCGCGCGGACCGCTTCGAACGACTTCTGGTCCCTCACGAGGGTGGCCCTCTCCTGGGCCACGGCGGACTCGAGGAGCTCGACCTTCTTCATGCGTTCGGCGAGCACCTTGTCCCGTTCTTCGGCCCGCGCGGCCTGCTCCTGGATCGCCTGGGCCTTCTCGCCGAGACCCGCCTCGCCCTTCGAGAGCCACGCCTCGCGGTCCTCGAGCTGCGCCGCCTTCTCGGCCAGCTCCCGCTCGCGCGCGGCGGAGGTTCCCTCGCGCCGGACGAGCTCCTCGACCCGGGCCTCGATCTGAGCGCGTCGCGTGTCGAGTTCCTGGACGCCGGTCTCGAGCGCC
>JBQTHW010000188.1:0-2755 GCA_052389495.1 Methanobacteriota archaeon
GTCGGCAGAGGGTCCACGGCGGAACTCGGCGCGGCCTCGTCGGCCATCACGAACGTCTCGGATGCGTCGGCGGCCATCCCGATGTTCGTACGCGGGTTGCTGAGGAAGTTGTAGGACAGGTAGGAGACCTCGGCCTCCGTCGCGTTCTCCGTCGCCGTGGCCTGGTTGACGTACACCCGGTCCGTCACCAAAATCCACGCCGCCGACCCGGTCCCGGAGACGACGTCGTACACGGTCGCCGCGTTGTCGCGCACGCGGATCCGGGACCCCGCGACGAGGGTGACCCCGTCGGGCCAGTAGACGTCCACGGCGAGGTAGTTCCGGACGGTCAGGTTGCCCACCGCGCCGACCTGGACCCGGGCACCGTCGAAGGACGTGCTGATCGTCGTCACGTCGGCGTAGTTGTCGACCGCGATGTCGAACGTGCCCGTCGACCCGATCGTCGCGTTCTCGATCGCGAATGCGGTCCGTACGGACGGGCTGCCGACTGCGTAGAACCCCGCCGCGTACGACGCGGGCACGAATCCGCCGACGCCGGGCGCCCCGGGATTCACGGTCAGGAGGAAGTCCAACGTCGAGGAACCGTCGGGCACTAGGATCGCCAGGTAGCCGGACGCGTCGCCGCCCCGGCCTGCATCGGAGCCGTCGAGGGCGTCGCCGCCGTCCCCGCCGGAAAGGGTCCAGACGGCGTTCCCCGAGAGCGCGAGGAGCACGACGGCGCCCGCGAGCCCGTTCGCCGAGCCGCCGGGACCGCCGATCCGGTCGCCGAGGCCGCCTTCCCCGCCCGTGACGAACTCGATCCAGTTGAATGAGACGGTCGTCGCGTTGAAGCCGCCGATACCCGATCCGAAGGCGAAGGCGCCTGTCGCGTTCCCGCCGTAGCCGCCCGCCGCGCCGCGGCCGCCCTGGCCGCCGGCGACCTGGGAGACGTAGCTCGAGCGGATCCACGCGGCGTGGGAAACGACGTTGTGCGCAATCCCGGAGGCGTCGCCTCCGGAGCCTCCCGCGACACGGCCCGTCGCGGAGGCCGTGCTGTTCCCGCCCAGGCCCCCCACCACGTCGACGATGGAGTTTCGGTTCGCGTCCGCGTTCCGCGCGTTCCACGTGAAGATGCCGTACGCCTCGCCGCCGTCCCCGCCCATCCCGACGGAGGTCGTCCCGCCGCCGCCGTTCCCCCCGGGCCCACCCGTCAGGCCGTCCATGTCGAAGGTGTAGAGGAATGCGGATGTCGTCGCGTCGAACGTCTGGAGCCCGGCGACGCCGCCGCCCGCGCCCCCGGCCCCGCCGCGGACCGTCCCGCCGCCGCCCCCGCCGTCTCCTCCTCGACCGCCCACGACGTCCGTGACCCGGTTCCCGAAGAGGTCGACCGAGGGCGTCCCGGACGTCACGATGCCCGCCGCGGGGCCGCCCGGTCCCCCCGCGCCGCCGTCCCCCGCCCCGTTCTCGCGCCCGTTGCCGCCGCGTCCGCCGGACACGAAGGCGATCTGGTTGCTCCAGATCCCGGCCCATGGGGCGCCGACCGTGAGGATGCCGACGGCGATCCCTCCGGGCCCGCCGGCTTCGCCTGCGACGACGCCGTTCGCGCCGCGGGCACCGACGATGCCCGCGAGGATGTTGCCGTTAACCTGAGGTGACACGCCCGCCGTCGTGTAGATGCCCACGGCAAAGGCGCTCGAGACGTTCGTGATGACGTTCCCGGCGATCACGGGCGTGGCGTCGCCTTCCGACTCGATCCCGATCGCCGTCCCGTTCACAACGTTCGCGATGATGTCGGGTGCGCCGCCAAACGTGTAGATCCCGACGAACCCGGCGCGCAGGATCGTGTTCTGGTACACGAGGCTCGACGAGTCCGCCAGGTAGAACCCGACGAAACCGGCGGAACGGACGAGGTTGTTCGTGATCATCGGGGAGCTGCCGGCCGCCAGGACCGCGAAGTCCGACCGGTCGAAGATCGACCACGTCACGGACCCCGTCGCCGTGGCGTTGAACTGGATCCCCCGCCAGGGGAGCGGGATGATCACCGTGTTGGGGAGGAACTGGATCTCGTTGTTGAGGACGCCGTCCGCGGTCAGCGTGCCGTCGACCCAGATCCCGATCCCCGGCTCGAACCGGACCACGGTGCCGGGCAGGATCGTCAGGAAGCAGCCGAACGGCACGGTCACGTGCCCCTGGACGACGTACGGGTTGTTCGACGGGTCCCACGTCTCGTTGCACACGGGGCCGCCGGGCACGACGACGGCCCGGACGGGCGGCGCCGCGAGCAACGCGGCGCCGAACGAGCCGAGGAGCAGCAGGAGGGCGATCAGGACGGTCGTGCGCGCGCGGGCGAGCGAATCGACGAACATGTCGGATGGCCTCTCGGGTCGAGCCTCGTCCGTGGCTCGGTGCTCCCCCGGTTTCCACGAGACGATATATTATGGAAAGGACGCGTTTATCGGGCACGATAACGACCTCCCGAAGGTCCGCGTTGGGGCTCATCCGACCGCGATGAACGCGATTCCGAGGAAGATCGCCCCGATCGCGGCGGCCTGCGCGCGCGTGAGACGCTCGCGGAGGAACCCCGCCGCCAGGGCGACCGTCACCGCGCTGAACAGACCGCTCAGCGTGCCGACGATCGCGACGGACCCGACAAGGATCCCGACGTTGAACGCGACAAACGCGATCTCGTCGAGGACGACGATCGCCGCGAGCGTGGCCCATAGAGCGCGGGGCGGCCTCCCGATCTCGAAGCGGCCCGCGACGACGAGCCCGAACA